>JAGLWV010000020.1 GCA_023133225.1 Candidatus Aminicenantota bacterium
CGAATGGGCTGCAACGAAGCCGATGCAGTGAGATCGGCTCGCCCGAAGGGAAAAAAATGCCGACTTATAATAAAATTGAGAATATGGAAGAAAGTCTAAATCTTCGTTATGAGAAAAACAATATAAAGAGCTCATATCACTGTAAATAAAATATAGTGTCGGCAGTTTTTATGAATAATTCAGGTTAGCCCTACCTTTTTTTTCAGTTACAAATCTGATATATTCTAAATATGCGTAAAAATTTCTTTGTGAAAATTAAAATTCCTGTCAGGCGAAAAAAAACCATTTCTGACCAGATAGAAAAGTTAAAAAAGCCGATTAAAAAGGATATTGCAAAAGCGGAGAGGATTAAAAAGAAAAAAAAGTCTTTTATACGAAAGTTCGTCGAAGTTACTGTTCTCGCCCTGCTTCTTTTCGCTGCGTGCGGCTTTGGGAGTGTGCTGGGTGTTTATATTGCTATCAAGCAGAATCTGCCCTCCATAGACGAGTTGGAAGAGTATGCGCCCGATATTATCACCTATATCTACTCTGACGGCATGGAAGTCGTTGGAGAATTTGCCCGGGAGAAAAGGATCGAGGTTCCTTATGAGAAAATCCCGGATGTCTTGATAAAGGCTATTATAGCCACTGAAGATCCCAGGTTTTTCAGCCACAAAGGAGTCGATTATCGGGGAATTTTACGGGCCGTAAAGGAAAATATAAAGATTAAGCTGAAAAAAATAAACAGCAAGTGGCAAGGAGGAAGCACCATCACCCAGCAGTTGGCAAGAAAACTCTTCCTTCACCTCAGGCAGACGATGCGCCGTAAGTTTAAAGAAGCCCTCCTTGCTATCCAGATTGAAAAGAAATACACCAAGCAACAAATCTTAACCTTGTATTGCAATCAATTTAATCTTGGTCATGGTGCTTATGGAGTTGAAGCGGCCTCACAGTTCTACTTTGGGAAGAGTGTTTCTGAGTTAAACCTTGAAGAAGCTGCCATGATAACAGGCATTTTTCGACGGCCCTCCGTCTTATCTCCATACAAAAGGCCGGAAGACACCCTTAAGCGCCGGAATCATGTGATCAGGCGGATGGTTGAGGTAGGATATATAACTGCTGCAGAGGGCAAAGAGACCATAGCCAAACCGATAAAAGTCCTCCCTTTGCGGAGAAAGGATGCAGGTATTGCCGCCTATTTCAGGGAAGAGGTCAGAAGATACATAGTAGAGAAGTATGGGTCTGATGCCCTTTACAGAAAGGGATTAAAAATCTATACAACCTTAAATATGAAATATCAAAGATATGCTGAGGAAGCTCTGAGATGGAACCTCCGGAACCTGGATAAAGCTCTGGGGTGGAGAGATGACAAACGGAATTTAGTGGCAGAAGGCATTGAGGAGCTTGAAGATATTGAAAACATTAAAGAAGATTTTCTTGGAGATTGGCCTCCATATAACTGGCTGAAACTCACATTGAAAGAAGGAGATATTTTAGAAGCAGTCGTGTTGTCCGTCGAAAAAGAAGAAGCTACCGTGAAAGTGAAAGATTTTGTGGGAAAGTTAGTACATGACGATGCTTCAAAGGATTGGACAAAATCGAAGGACCTGAAAAGTATCCTCAAAAGAGGAGATGTCATCCATATCAAAATCAAGGAGATGGATGAAGAAAAAAAGGAGCTTCTTGTTTCTCTTGAACAGGAACCCCTCCTTGAAAGTGGTTTTCTTGCTATCGAACCTCAAACGGGTCAGATTAAAGCCATGGTAGGGGGCTATGACTTTAGAAGAAGCGAGTGGAATAACACGACCCAGGCTATGAGGCAAGCTGGTTCTGCGATAAAGCCCATAATCTATACGGCTGCTATTGAGAGCCGGTTGTTCACACCTGCTACCATCATCGTCGATGAGCCTACAGATTTTATAGATAAATGGACGGGGGAGCCTTATTCTCCGGGAAATTATGACCAGAAGTACAAGGGAGCTGTCACTGTCCGCAAAGGTTTGGAAGAATCAAGAAATATCCTGACCGTCAAACTTCTGCAATCTATTTCCGCTCAGAAGGGTGTTGAATTCTGCCGGAAGTTCGGAATCGCTTCTCCTGTCTATCCCTATCTCTCTCTGGCTCTCGGGGCTCCTTCGGTGCGGATGATGGAGCTGGTCTCTGCTTATACGGTTTTTCCCAATAAAGGCGTTCGGGTAAAGCCCTACTTTTTAAAACGCATCGAAGATAAGGAAGGCAACATTTTAGAGGAGAATACGGTTGAGGAAGAAGAGGTGGTTTCTCCTCAGGTTGCGTACGTCATGACTTCCTTGCTTCAAGGTGTTGTAAACAGGGGAACAGCCTGGTCAGTACGCTCATACTCATCTTTAAAAGATTGGCCTTTGGGCGGGAAAACAGGGACAACGGATAAATATACGGATGCCTGGTTTGTAGGATTTTCTCCTTCTCTCTGTGCGGGTGTCTGGGTCGGTAATAAGACAGCGGTTCCCATAGGAGAGAGGAAATCCGGTGCTGTGGCAGCCCTTCCGGCATGGAGACTTTTTTTTAGCAGGGTTGTAAGAGATAAAAAAAGATTGATGGAAGAGAATGGCGAAAAAGCTCTGGCTGTTGAAGAATTTGAAATTCCTACGAATCTTTCTTTTTTGGAGATTGACCGTAAAACCGGCTTAATTGCAACTCCAATCTGCCTTTTTGCGCTGAGGGAGGTTTTTCTCCCCGGGACTGAGCCAGATAGATTTTGCTCTCATGAAGACCATATGAGGATTTTGGATTATTACGGCGTGAAAAAGAAATAAGGAGTTCAGGCTATTTCTTTTTCTTGACTTTACCGCTTGACTTAGTAGAGGATGAGCGGGAAGAACGGGATGATGATGAACTTCGTGAGGAGGCTGAAGAAGACCTGGATCTTGAGCCGGATCTTATTGAAGTCGTGACCCGTGAAAACCCGGAAGAGGAGCCTCTTCTGGTGAGAACGCGTCTGCTTCCAGTGATGGACTGATAGATTCGGCCTAAAAGAGAACTCGATTTTCTTGTTTTTATTCTTCTTGGATAATTCTTTATACTGATTTTCGGGGATGATGGATAGCCGTAGGAACCTTTCTTGATGGCCCCTCTGGATGGTGCGCTCGGTTTTTTCTCTCCGACTCGACTTACTTTTTCTGCTTTTTTCGGAATGATTTTCCTTTCTTGCACGGATTTTGTGCTTCGAACAGCTTTATCCTCGATTCTTTTTGAATCTCCGGATTCCGTCCTCCTGACTGAGTCTCGATCCGGGCGCTCTCGTTTTCCTGCTTCAGCTGGTCTGCTTGATTTCCAGAGAAGGAGCTTTTTGCCTCCGGTTCTTTCGATAGTGACCTCGCTGGCAGAGGGTTTTACAGGTTGCTGGAGGCTGGATAGTCTGGTTTTTCCCAGGCTTCTCACAGACTCCGGGCTTAGGGCAGATTTGGAGACATTTCGAGCCTTCAACTGATTTTTGTGGATGACCGTGAGAGCCCTGGAATTATAGGGATAATAGCTGCCTCCATACCGGCCGTAATACATGTTATTGAGGATGACGCCGGGGTAACCGTAATAACTCAGGGGAGCCCAGCCAAAATAATCATATCCCCCGTACCAGCTCACCCAGGCAGGACCCCAGATTCGAGTGGGGATCCAGTACCACCCATGCCCAAGACCCCAATGCCATCTGCCGTAGTGATAGGTGCTCCAGCCCCACGATTCGTAAGGAATCCATGTCCAGCCGCATAAAGATAACCAGGTCCATCGACCGTAGTAATACGGGCGCCAATCTGAAGCAACCCCCTGCGGAACCCAGACATTGCCATAAGGCGGGATGAATGTCCAATAGCCATGTTCAGCCAGTTCCTGTTCATAGTCTTCTAATTCTTCAGGAAGATAAGTCTCTGCCAGGTGCTTGCGAAGCTGAGAGTCCCTGAATTCACTCCATCTATCAAAGCTGTCCTCTGCGGCTGCATAAAACCGGGTGGGGCGGGATGTAAAACGGCCATTTGCGGTCTCGAGCCTTTGCTCGTCTTTTACCAACACAGAGCCTGTTTCCCCGGCCGCCTCTACCATACCCTGATAAACGAATAGTTCAATCTCATTGTTCTCCCTTACATCGATTCTGTATAATCCTTCATCAAGGACATAAAAGGATGCATCCGGAGTATGAATTTCGATATTTTTTTCTTCTTCCAGGGATTGTACACGAAAATAGACGCTTCCCAGCAAGATCCGAATCCGGACAAGGTCATACCCTTTTTTGGGCAGCTTTAAAAAATCTATTTTTGTATCATTGTTTAACCTGACATAATTTCCCTTTCCCAGGAAAACTTCTGCCCGTCCGTCAGTTGTACCAAACCTGTCGCCCTCAGAGATGGGCATATTCACTGTCCCTTCTTCAAAGCCAAGGTCTGTTGCTCTCTGGAGAAAAGTCTTTCCGGTCACATAGCTTAACCGGGCAAATGAATAATTGGTGTATTGGGTCTCTTCTGCAGATAACATTGAGAGACTAAATAAAAGCGCGAAAAGAATTCCGGCTGTTTTTCTCATTTTTCTTCTCCTTCTGCCATTTCCATATCAGAATTATATGCAAATACTATGCCAACTTCTTCCCCTGGAGGCCTGACCTGTCTCAGTCAAACTATGTCCAATTTAGATGACGAATGGTATATTAACGTTACAGTTTTATATTCCAGTACTTTTTCTGTGATTCAAGGACCGGAGCCAGTTCTCTTGCGGTCGCAGAGGAGATTTGTTCTTCTCTTTCAGGCTTTTTGGCTTCTCCGCTGAGTTGGGATAAAACGTGTTTGACGCCTTCCCGCAGACCCTGAAGGTCATACCCTCCCTCCAGGGTAAAAAGAATCCTTTTTTCAGAAAAATCACGGGCTAAAGCAAGAAGTTCAGAGGTGAGGGCCCCAAATCCCTCTGCGCTCACTTCCATTCCACCCAACGGGTCTTCCCGGTATATATCAAATCCTGCAGAGACCAGGATAAAATCTGGCTTGAATACGGCCGCTATAGGGGGCAGGATTTTGCTGTATATATAGAGATAATCCGCATCTCCTTTTCCTGCAGTAAGAGGAACGTTGACGGTGAAACCTTCGCCTTTTCCCTGTCCTATCTCATTCCAGTGTCCTGTCCCCGGATAATGGGGGAACTGGTGTGTGGAAAAATAGAGAATGTCCTCTCTCGTGTAAAAGGAATGCTGGGTTCCGTTTCCATGATGAAGGTCCCAGTCGATGATCAATATACGTTTAAGGCCATATTTTTTTTTCAGATATTCAGCCCCGATAGCGACATTGTTGAAAAGACAAAATCCTGCAGCTCTTGTGGCTTCGGCGTGATGTCCGGGTGGCCTGACCAGGGCAAAGCCGTTTTGGATTTTTCCTTCCATGATGAGGTCTGCTGCTTTCAATAAGCCTCCAGCAGCAAGCAGAGCCACCTCATATGAACGGGATGAGGTCGCCGTGTCAGGGTCAAGATGCACTCTTTCCTGGCCAGAAGTCTCTTTGATGAGATTGACATAGGAAGGGGAGTGGACCATTTGAATTTCTTCCTCTGTTGCAGGACGCGGTTCTATTTCTAATAAGGGGAAAGAGATTTCCTTTTCCACCATCTGATTGATAGCTTCAATTCTTTGAGAGCTTTCCACATGGAAGGCACCCATATTGTGCTCCATATAGCGTCTATCCTTGACTATTCCTGTGCGCAATTTTTACTCCGATTTTTTAAAAAAAGGTTTCCATTTATCAGGAGAGGGCCTGGGAGTCAAAAGGCTGATACCGATGAGGAGGGAAAGGGAGCAGATCAAAGCAGGATAGACAGTCGGAATGCCTAGAGGGAGATGCCCCAGGATCTTATTGGCGGCTTCCCAGATAACCGTTGTTGCCATTCCACCTATCATAGATGACACTCCTCCTGAAGCCGTTGCCCTTTTCCAGAAGAAGACAGAGATAAGAGCCGGTGTTATTCCAGCGCCATAGATGGTATAGGCTGCATAGGCTGCATCCAGAATACGCGGGAAAAATGAGATGAGGGAATAGGCAATAAAGCCCAGAATGATCACTGTCAGTCTCGAGTAGAGGATCATTTTTTTATCCGGCAGATCGGGATTGATAAAGCGCTGGTATATATCTCTGATGACGTTTGTGGCCGGAACGAGAAGAAAGCTGTTGGCCGTGGAAATGATGATGGCCACGATAGCTGTAAGAAGTGCACAGCCCACAATGACAGGAACACCTTTGTGGGCAACCAACAAGATGATTTTTCCTGACTCTTCTGCCTCAAGCCCTTTAAAATAGCTGCTTCCAATAACTGCCAGGCTCTGGAGGGCAATTCCAAGTAAGATTACACCCACCACCCAGCCGATGACAGATTTTTTTGCCTCTTTCTCATCCCTGGCCGAGAAAAAGCGCTGATACATGTTTCCCATACCCAGTGCAAGAAGCAGGGTCGGGAAAAAATAACCCATTGCCTGAGTTAAAGTCATGTTTCCCAGAAAAGAGTGCTGCCTGGGAGTGACATTGGCGATAATGTAATCCATCCCTCCCACTTGATGGATAAGAAAAGGAAGGGCAACAAAGACTCCGACAATCATGATGATCCCATTAAAAATGTCCAGATAGGCTACCGAGATCATGCCGGCGAGCAGGGTGTAAGTGATGACAAAAATAGCGACAATAATTATTCCGGCATGGATGGAAATCTTTCCTTCCGTGATAATACTGAGCACCCAGCCTCCACCGCGAAACTGGTAGCTGACGATCGTCACGTAGGCGATGATCGTGGTGATCGTTGCCAGGATCCGGGCCCATTTGTTGTACCTGGCTTCCAGGATATCAGGAACAGTGAATTGGCCGAATGCCCTCACTCTGCCTGCTATGAAAAAGACAATGATGATTCCCACCCAGCCACCTGCACTTCCGATCAGGGAGGAATAGCCGTGGTTGTAGCTGAGGTCGGAAACGCTAAAAATATCCCCTGAGCCCATCCAGGTCGCGAGGAGAGTTCCTACTAGAACCGGAGCAGTCAAGGTCCTGCCGGCAACCAGAAAATCTTCCTTTTTCTTCAGCCGTTTGGTCAGATAAAGCCCAAAGACAAAAAGAATGAGAAGGTAAATAAAGATGGTGATCAAATAAGGCACAAATTATCTCCTATAGATGATACCTAATCCCATCATTTGCGTGCAAAGTCATATTTTAAAAGGATTAAGCTTTCCTGCTTTTAGGGAAGAATTTTTCAAGCTGCTCGGGCGTTGGTTTTTTGGTCAGGAGGCTGACTATAATCAGAGAACCCAAAGAGATTATTAGAGCAGGAAAGATAATAGGAATTCCCCAGGGATCTCCTCCGGGCACTTTGTCCGGAGGCAGGACTTCTGTTATGATCCTCAGAATGATGCAGGCTGAAGTACCGGAAATGATCGAGGCCAGTCCTCCGGCTTTGGTTGCCCTTTTCCAGGCCAGAGCAGCAATAAGAGCAGGAGTTATGGAGACGCCATAAATCGTATATGCAAAAATGGCCATCCCAAGAACAGACGTAAGCTTTATGGCAAGGAAAAATGCTATTACTCCAAGGAGAACCACTAAGACTTTTTGAAGGGCGACCAGGATGCTTTGTGATGCTTCTTTTTTTGAAAAGCGTTGATAAATATCCCGCATGATTGTTGTAGTCGGAGAGAGAAGGTAATTCATGCCTGTGGAGATGACGACCGCACAGGCAGCGGCAAGAAGGAGAACTCCCACAACTGGATTAACCAGGCTTTTGGCAGCCATGAGGACAACTTTCCCTCCTTCCTTGGGAATGGTGAGGTCAATCTGATCTTTAAATTTACTGTATGAGAAAACGGCAATGATTACGACGACCGTTTCGATAAATACGGTTCCGATTGTCCAGAAAAAAACAGCTCTTTTGGCATCCCTTGGTGTTCTGGCACTGTAGAATTTCTGATACATGCTCTGGACTCCCATGAGAAGAAGCATGGTTGCAAGAAAATAGCCTATAAACTTTAGGACTGGATAGGCTCCATGTTCCGGATTGAACACAGCAAAATGGCCCGGGTCAAGAACCTGGGTTGCCTGAGGGAGGCCGCCGGCAGCCACATAAACAATGGGGGTGGCTAGTAAACAGGCGAGGACGATGATGATCCCGTTGGGTAAATCGGTGTAAGCGACAGCCACCATCCCACCGACTGCTGTAAAGAGGATAACGAAAATGGCAGCAATGATGATGCCGGTGGAATCCGGAATGGCCCCATCCGTAACCACATTGAGGATAAAGCCTCCGGCCACAAACTGATAGGAGACGATGGCAGTAAAGGCAATAATTATAGATATGGCTCCAATTAATCTGGCAGCCGGTCCGTAGCGCTCTTCGAGGATATCTCCTATTGTATACTGGCCGAATGTTCTGATTTTTGCTGCAAGGAAATAGATAATGATAATTCCCAGCCAGGCTCCTGCGGGCAGCCATAGGGCTGAGAAGCCTGCTCTAGATGCTAACTCGGCTCCTGCGATAAAGGTCCCTGAGCCGATCCAGGTGCAGATCAGCGTGAAAACCAGGACCGAAGTTTTAATGCTTCGGCCAGCGACCATAAAGTCTTCCTGGCTTTTGACACGTCTTGCTCTGTAGAAATTAAAACCGGTGAGAACGAGAAGATAAGCGAGGATGATGAATAGATAAATAGACATTAGATCCTCCTTTTCTAGCCTGAATTATTCATGAAAACTGCAACTCTGCTCTATTCTTTCAATTATTAGTAAAACTTTCAAATGTTTTTTTACAGGAATCCATAGCTACCGTCATTCCCGCGGAAGCGGGAATCCAGTGATTAGTCACAAATAAAATCTACTGCCCATTATTGAGAACTTACGAATCCTTCGACTTTAGATCAAGGTAAATTTTTCTCTTTTTTTTCAAGCTTTATCGAATAGAGGCTTGTAACGTTTGGCTCTTCCATGGTTGTTCCGTAGATATAATCAGAAACTTCAACAGTTTTGGTATTATGTGTGATGATGATAAACTGTGTCTGATTTTTTGTTTTTTTCATCAACTCCAGAAACCTTGCCAGATTAACCTCGTCAAGGGCAGCATCCACTTCATCGAGTATACAGAAAGGAGTGGGTTTGTAACGGAAGAGAGCGAAGGAAAAGGCCAGGCTGGTCAGACTTTTTTCTCCCCCTGAGAGAAGAGATAGATTTTGGACCTTTTTTCCCGGTGGTTGAGCTACAATTTCCACCCCGCTTTCCAGAGGATGGCTCGGGTCTATCAGTTTTACCTCTGCAGTACCTCCATTAAACAGGATTGAGAAGACTTCCTGTAAGTTTTTATTCACTTCAGTCAGAGCTTTCATGAATTGATCTTTGCTCTCATGGTCGATTTTATTGATCGCCTCCCGGGTTGTATCTATAGATTCTCGCAGGTCCTTTTTTTCCAGGATGAGAAAGTCGTGGCGTTTTTTCTGGATCAGGTATTCCTCCTCTGCCATCAGATTAACGGACTTGAGCTTTTGGAGGTTCTCTTCAGCTTCGCTCAATCGTCCCTCAATTTCTGCATCCGGATACTTCTCTTCGGGTGCGGATTCTTTTACCTCTTCCAGAGTTTTTTTAAGGTCCTGCCAGCAGCTCTCTTCCAGGTTCACCAAATCCCGGTCTGCCTCAGCCTTGCTTATATCAGATTTCACCCGCTCTTCCTTTCTTGCTTCGCAGTCTTCTCTCAGCTGTTCGATTCCTTTTTCCATATCTGCCTGGTTTTCTTTCATCTGCTGGAGAAGGATTTCACTTTGAGTGAGATTGCTTTCGTGTCTTTTTCTTTTTTCTTGGAGACTTTGTGCCTTTTTCGAAAGGTTCTTGATGTTTACATTTACCCGCGTTTTTTCTTCTTCACACTCCCGGATTTCTTCCTGGAGAGCGATCTTTTTGGTTTTGAGTGTCTCTTCTCTCCGGTTTAATGCTTCACGCTGCTGGTACAGATTTTTGATCTTTTCCTGGAGGAGGTCGATTTCTGCTTTTATTTCAAAGAAATGATCTCTTTTCTTTTCATTTATTTCCTGATGATCTTGGTATTCTCTCTCTTCTTCTTCCACATTTTGCTTCAGAGTATCTTCTTCATTTTCGAGCGTTTTGATTGTTAAAGAGAGTGCTTCCGTTTTTTTTGTCAGAGCCTTTCTGTCCTGGCCAAAAACTGCAAGCTCTTTTGTAAGAAGATCAATGTTGATTTTGATTTTTTCTCTCTCTGTCTGATCATATGTGTTTTCTTTTTCGATTTCTTCGATTTCTCTCTCCAGTTGACTCAGCAGGGTGGATTCTCTCTGTATTTTATCTTCATTACTGTGTTTTTGTTCCATCTTGTCTTTGAGCTTGAGCTCTACAGGCTCGATCTCTCTATCGATTTGAGCAATGTTCTCCTTTACTTTTTTTATCTCCTGGCCCAGAGTGAAAATTCCTTCTTTTTTCGCCCCGAGCTTTAAGAGCCCGGATGAAAGCAATACGTCTCCCCTGGGTGTTATATAATTTAAAGAGGGAAAATCAGTCCATAGCTGGATAGCACTTTTCACATCTCTGACTACAGCAGCTTCCTGAAGATGGGAGAGGTAGTCCTTGATTTTATTGCTGGGCCTGATGTAAGCCTTAAAAAGCCCCATGACTCGCGGGTCTTGAGAGAGTGCTGAAGGAACGTCTTCTTTTCCTTTGGGGGAAAGAAGAAGGAAGTTACCTTTGAGTTCTCTATCTGCCAGGGTTTTCATCATATCCTGGGGATCGATAAGAAGGGCTTTTGTCTCTTCTTCCCAGAAGATATCAATTAAAGGCACATGTTCAGCGTCTGCTTCGATCAGATCAGCCAGAAGGCCAAGAGCTCCCGGGATATCTACTGGAGCGCCTGTGCTTCTTTCTTTTTTCTCCAATTTTTCCAGAGCCTGAAGATGATGAACCTCTTTCTCTTTTTTATCTTTTAATTCAGAGATTTTATTCTGGAGGCTTTCTGCAGATGAGAGTATTTCATTCTGTGCTTTCTGGAGAGAGCCTATCTCGATTTCCCTCTCCTTTATAAGATTTTGAGTCTGCGCGGCAGCCCTTTTTTGCTGTTCCTGCTTTTTCTCCTTTTGCTGGAGAAGGGCTTTTTCTTTTGAAAGCTGACCATGGAGCTTTTCTTCCTGCCGGAGGATCAGTTCCGTTTCTTTTTTGAGTCTGCTTTTTTCATTTTTTATTTCTGTGTGTTCTGAAAGCTTTCGGAAATATTCATCCCTTAATGCCTTGCGCCTCGCACCCCAGGCTGCAAGTTTTTCCTGCGAAATCTGGCAGGCTTTATCTGTTTTTGTAATGTCCTGTTGTTTAAGCCCGAGTATTTCACTGAGTTTTTTGAGATCTTCTTCGGCTCCAGCCCTTTCTGTCTTCAGTTGAAGAAGTTCTTGTGTTATTTCCTCTGTGTTTTCTTGTGCTTTTTCCTTCTTTTCCCCCAGGAGCGAGATTCTTTCTTCTCCCTTCTCTCTGTCTGTTTCCAGCCTTGAGAACTGCGAATTTAGAGAGAAGAGGTTTTGTTGGCCTTCTTTAATGGATTTTTCCAGGTCCCATACTTCTTTTCTTTTGTATCCCAGTTCTTTCTCTTTTTCCTTTAGACGGGAGGTAAACTCTTTTTCCCGGTTCAAGCATCCTTCCAGCCGGAGTGAGATGTCGCGCAGGTTCTTTTCATGCAGTAAGATTTTTTTCCTGTAATGAAGGGAGGTCAGCCTCCGGATGTCTTCCCTTAATTTCCTGTACTTCAAAGCAGTGCTGGCTTGACGCTTTAGAGAATTTTTTGCCCTGGAAATCTCTGTAATGATATCTTCCAACCGGATAAGGTTTTGCTCGCTGTTCTCCAGTTTGTTTTGTGCCTGCTTTTTTTTGTCCTTGTAGAAGGCTGTGCCTGCAGCCTCTTCAATCAATCCTCTTTTCTCTGTTGGCTTGGAAGTGAGGAAAAGCCCTATTTGACCCTGCTCAATGACAAAATATTCTTTTTCGGCGATGTTTCTCTTCCAGAGGGAGTCGTGGATATCTCTCAGCCTGACTAGCTTGCCGTTTAGTCTGTATTCACTCTCGCCAGAACGGAAAACGCGATGGTTTATGATGAGGTCCTCATCGTCGTCTTTCAAGGAGAGGACAACATCTGCCATTCCCATGGGAGCTTTTTTTGTGTTTCCGTTAAAAATGGCATCGCCGCTCCTTTCTCCTCTTTGAGATTTCGTCCTCTGCCCGCCGAATACCCAGAGGATAGCGTCTACGATGTTGCTTTTCCCTGTTCCGTTCGGACCGATGATAGCGGTTATTCCGGGGTGAAAGATGATTTTTGTTCTCTCGGGAAAAGACTTGAATCCTTGAAGTTCTATCTTTTTAATGATCATGTTTTATCTGTATATGTGCTTAACCGCTCACGCTGTTTTTATTAATTTTAATCTGCATGTTTTCGAATGAGATGTTTTTCCAGGGTAAGACCAGGCCTAGCCTAAGTGTAGCCCTGTGCTCAAGGCGGTAATAATAACAGGCTCTATATGCACAGAGCAAGCATTTAACAGCTTTTCTTCTTTGTCCAAAGATAAAATCCTCTCTTTAATGTATTCTTTTTCAGAAAACAGCTTAATATGGCTAAATGGTGCTAAAATGAGAAGGTCTTGACAGCAAGGATTAATTCAATTTATTTCTATCTGTTAGTAAGGTATAATCTCCAAAGGGCCAGTGTAGCTCAGAGGTAGAGCAACTGATTCGTAATCAGTAGGTCGAGGGTTCGACTCCCTCTGCTGGCTCTCTTTTCCCCATCAGTCCTTATTGCCTAGGCCTGATTCCAGGTTAGAAGCGCCAGAGATAGGAAACCTTGAAGAAGAAGCCTTGTTTGGTTTCCAGGAAACGGTTGCTTTCGATGTACTCCTGGCCATCCCATTCAAGCTTCTCGAATGCAGAACCGTACCCGATATAGGTGACTGTTCCCGGAATATAAGTAAATGAGGCCAAAACATCTACGGTCAGGCGGTCGCTGTAAGTATTATATTCAACGATCGCCCGCAGGAAGAGGTATTTGTTGGCCTGGAACGTATTGCGGCTGCGGATTATGGCATAATCGTAGAGCTTTTCGTTATCCGAATCGCGGAAAAAATCCACATAAGAGAGGGAGAGAGAAAAATTGAGCTTTTCCAGTGGCTGGTATTGAATTCCGCCTCCTAGACGATTTCCGTATCCCTGAAAAGGCTCTTCTGGGTCGTAATAGATCGATCCTCTGTGCCGGAAAAAGATATTCATGAAAACCTGCTTTGTGATCTGGGAAGATCCCTGGATGCCAAAGCCGCTGGTTCGAAACCTTTTGCCTGCAAAGACTTCACTGGCCAGGATAGTGTCGAAACGGAGCTGGGTGGTTCGCGGTAGCCAGAAACGTAAGGTAAAAAGGTTGAAGGTCTCGAACATCTTGTCGTTGGTGTCGTACAGGTGGAAGCTCCAGTAGAAGGGCTCGATTCTGTGAAAGAACTTTGATTTAGGATAGATACGTTTCATGGCAAAAGCTGAAAGCCGCCTCAAGCCCGTCCTGGTGATAAATCCGGTATCGATCTGGAAATCTCTGGATATATCCTGGTACCCGAGATCCAGGATTAATTTACGGTCGCCGTAATTATAATTCAAACCCAGCGCATATCCGTTGCCGGTCACCTCGCTTCCATTGCGCCTGGTGAACGAACCGAAAATGTGATAGGAGACCATGGAAGTGTTGGTTAGACGGATGCGGCCGTCAGACCCGGCAACACGGTTGAAGCCTTGACCATAATCTTTGGCAGTGTAGAAACCTCCTATGTATGAATCGTCTTTTAAGGCATATTTGTATCTGACGATGGTAAAATCCGGATGCTCATCTACCGGATCATCCCGCAGGTTGTCTTTGGCATAGAGAGCAACCAGCGTATTTTTGCGTCCCATCTTACCCGACAGCTTAAACCCAAAAGTGGGATCGACGATTCTTCGCGTATGAACCACCATGGCAAGGGGCCCATCCTCGACATTTCCGGCAAACTGGAAGAGCTCGTTGCCTTCGAGAAAGAAGGGGCGTTTCTCTGAATAGTAAAGAGCGTAGCGCAGGTTGATATCGATCTGTCCAGCGTCTGCTTCGACCTGACTGAAATCCGGATTATAGGTTGCATCCAGAGTCAGGTCAGAAGTCAGTCCCAGCTTTCCGGTAAGGCCGATGTCGCTTTGCTTCTCATCTGTTTTCATCTCACCGTTATCGATGGATTGTCTGGTGTTGTGGGTTATTGCTGGGAGCAGCTCGAAGACTCGCTTGTATTTCAGTCCTGTGACCGATATCGCTTGAGATTGTTTTAGCAGGCTTCCTTTGTCAGCATAAGTGGGAGGGGCGATGATGGTTTCTGAGCTGCGCACGATCTGACGGAAAAAAGAAATGCGCATGGTTATGGTTTCTTTCCCCGGGAAACGGATGCTTTGAAGGGGGATCCGGCATTCGACGGAATATCCCTCATCATCGATCTGACCTTTACTGTACCAGACCATATCAAAGCTGGCTTCCGCATTTCCATCGCTGTTTATCATGCCGTCACCCTGGATTCCCTGGGGATTCATAAAGAAAACGAAGCCTTCTTGCATGGTGTTAAAGGTATCGAGTATAACAGCGACATAATCATCCTGGAACATGGCATCCCGGCTGCTAACCGAAGTCTTTATCTTCTTAGGCTCCTTATCGTAGCAGCGTATGGCAAAGTAAATGTTTTCCGAATCATAGGTTATAAAGGCAACTGTTTTCTGGGATGGATCTTTTCCGTAATCAGGTTTAATGGTTTTAAAATTATCAATTTTTAAAGCCTCTGACCAGGTCACGTCATCGAGTTTCCCGTCTATGACCGGAGATGTTTCAGTCCGGGGAACTGTCAAAACTTCTTCTGCAAATAAAACCGAAGAAAAAAGAAACAGCACAATAATGATAAGGGCAGTACAGATTTTATCCTTCATCTTTGGCCTCTTTTCAATGGAATGGTTTGAATTTTTTATAGTACTCATCTGAATATTCATTAGTGTTTACGTAAAATTTGATAAAAAAGTTTTCGAGTGCAGGTAAAAAAAAAGAAAAGCGGGGTGAAACGAAAAAATATTAACAAAGAGGCGAAGGTAAAAATTTATTTCTTTTGGGAGATTTCGCCTTTTACTTCAGCCATGGCAGCGGATTGTACGTTGTTTTTACATAGCCCTGAGGAAGATCGTATGTTCCTGCTGGAGCAGATTTTTTTTCGACAGAGGTGACCTCTTCCAGGTATTGTATCTCTCCTCCCATCATCGTCATCGAAAATCTCGTAAGCACCGGATAGCCTTCTAATTTTTGGAACTCTTCTGAAACACCTTTAAATAAAGGATTGAGCAGGAGAGTGTCCATGTAAAATCTGCTGTAGACATCCAGATTCATTCTCAAGTCTTTTGATGTCCACATTTCAATATTTAAAGCTCCATTCATGCCCATTACAGAGATTATGACCTCCACCATAAATTTTTTACAATTCCATGTTTTTATTTTTTGTACCTCGCTGGAATCAGTGACATTTGCTGTGACTTGTGTCATCTGAAGTATTTGTTGAGCCTCGGGGGGTAATAATTTTTCCAGGTCAACAGGTAAATCGATTTCTGAATATGTATTTTGAGAATGGTCAATGATATATATTTTCTTCAGGTCGGGCCTTATAATTTTTGAATGTTCTCCCATGTTGATTCTGAATTTGTTCTTTGCTATCCAGGTTTGTCCCATCTCGGTTTTGGCAGGTTGAGTCATTCCCATGAAGGTAACCTCCTCCGTGTTTCTGACACTTTTGATGAGGAAGTCAGCCTTTGCCAGAGCAGGGAAGAGGATTATGGAGAGCACACAGAGTGGGACCGTTATCCATAGGTTTGTTTTTTTTCTCATATACAGTTTCTCTAAAAAAAATCTTCCGTCACTTTATATTATTTTTCCGGTAATAGCAATTATTGCCTGAATAGATCAGAGGAAGAAAAAAGGGACAGGCAATTTTTTGAGAAAAAAGTAGCCTATCCCTTTTTTTTTATCTTTTTATTCTTTTTTCTATTGACATTTTTTGACTTTTAAATTATTACTTAATTATAATATAAATTGGAACTCAATGTGCTGGCTGGAGAGGGATCCTCCTTAGCCCCGCTTCCTTTTCCAAACCTTGGCGCCTCGACAGCCAGCGCCTCTATCTTTTAGCATAAAAAAACCCGTCTTTTATTACCCCAGGTCAATGAGCCTTTTTTTTTATACCAAATGAATTTCCTGTTAACGGATGAATCTGAGGGGATGGAGGAAGCGACTTTGAAGATTTAGCCTTTCCGAGCCGTTCTTCGAGGGAACCCGACGAAGTCGGGCCCGAGGACTGTTTGAGCACGCAAGATTCAACCGGGGGAAAGAAAGGGGTCGCGTCTCAACATTTGACATTTCTTGGATAGAGCAACCTCTCTTTCTACTTTTAGGTTCAGATCTTTTGTCATTCCTGCGAAACATGTGCCCGCGCAGGCGGGGTAGCGGGAATCTAGGATTAGTAATAAAAAAAATAAAATATAAGAAAAACGGAGATAAAAAGATTTATTATTCTACTGGATTCCCGCTACCCCGCCTGCGTGGGCACAGGCTCCGCGGGAATGACACATGTGATGAGCCGAGGGAGATTATTAAACGAAGAGCTTATGGGTAAAGAGACTTGGACTATTTCATGCTCAAAATCTACAACATTCATACCACCAGGTACGCAAAAACATGATGAGCCAGGGAAAATGAGATTATTTTTTCTCAGTCACTTTCTTAATGTGGTCTTTCAACTTGAGGTGAGAGATTCCTTCCTTAAGCCATTTGGGAGCAGGTTTTCCTCGAAGATGGTGGTCGAAAAATTCTCGCATCCTTGTGTTGTAATCCTTTTGATTGGCCGGCTTTCGCAGTCCATGATTTTCGCCTTTGTATTGAAGCATGATCACAGATTTTCCGAGGCGCCTGAGTGTGTTGAAGTATTCGATTCCCTGATTCCAGTCCACAGCACCATCTTTATCGTTATGGAGGATAATAAGTGGTGTTTTCACGTTTTTGGCATAGTAGACTGGGGAGTTCCGGGTATAAGCCTCGATGTTTTCCCAATAGCCGCCTGTGAACCGCCCTTGGCTGCTTTCAAAAATTGGCTGATTAGCTGAACCTGAGTTCCAGTAGATGGAGCTGTACATGCTGATCATGTTGGTGAGCGGAGCTCCGGTGACGCAGGCTTTAAAAATATCTGTCTGGGTCACTAGAAAGGAAGACTGGTAGCCACCCCATGAATGTCCGTGAATGCCTATTCTGTCTTTATCCACTACTCCTGTTGCGATAGCAGCTTTGATGGCCGGCAGAACACACCATACTGAGGACATCCCGGGATCATTCATCTTGTAGACGATATCCGGCATCAACACGGCATATCCGCGGCTGGTATAGACGGTCTTATTAAAGCCTCTTGCTGATGGTGCATAATAGCGGTTAAGCCCTTGGGAGACTTTCTCGTAGATATAAACGATAGTGGGATAGCTTTTTCCTTTCTCATAGTTTGCAGGTAGAAAAAGAGCACCTTGAAGTTTGTCGTCCTTGTCGCTCTTGTAATCGATAAGAATAGAGCCATCAGACCAGAGGAACTCTTTCTGCTGGGGATTTGCTTCTGTTATTTTCTTTCCTTTCTTAAGCGATTTGTCTGTAACCCAGTAGTCAGGATAATCCTTGTAGGTCTGTCTGGTGTAGATGTAGACATCTGCCTTTTTAGCTTTGCGGATTGAAAAGCTTGCATCATCCCAGAGCAGCATCTTTGCTCCGGGTTTTCCTTTGTCGATACGGGCAACTCCGCCTTTTTTTGTCCATTCTCCATAGGTCGATATATAAAGCGGTTTTTTAAGATCTATTCCTTTCTCCTCTGGATCCAGTCTGAAGCGGCTCCTGTAGCGAATGCCCTCTTTTTTCCCCCTAACGGTGAGATTCGTTCCTTTCCCGCCGTGAACCGGCACGTTCCAGACATCCCAGTTGTCATAGAGAAGAACAGAAACACCGTTTTTCACCCACCCATAGCGAGTCCGGATCGGGGGTTTTATGACATTATGGTCATCTTCTTCATTGATGAAGGATGTGGGGACATCCTTTGTGATGTTATATTTTTTTCCTGTTGCCATCTCGTATGTGTAATAATGTCCGTCCTGGTAAAAGAGAAAGTGAGTTCCGTCCGGGGATGTCGTGAAAAACCAGCGGCATTTTTTGAGAGCGAGCTTGCGAGATCCTGTTTTCAGGTCAACCACATAGATATCCTGATAGCGTCGTCCCTCAAGATTTCCAGTAAGTTCGTATTCACGGTTATCCCTACCTATGGCCCAGCGGTGTTTTGGCGCGGCATCCACACGTCTCAGCTCATCATCGGCGAGACGCAGAAACTTTTTCTCTTTTATGTGGTAGATGCAGAGATAGTTGAAATTTTTATCCCGGCTTTCTTGAACCTGCTGCATGGATTGAAGCCTCTTGTCCAGCCAGTGCCAGATGACAACGTCAGGCAGTTCGGCATCTTCATCTTTTTTTGCCGCTGGCTTGGGAGCTTCTTTTTTCTTTTCAGGAGTTTTTTCAGGCGTTTCTTTAGCTTTTTTGATTTTTTCTTTCTCTTTTGCTTTTTCTTTCTCTTTCTTCTCTTTCTTTTTGACTTCATGGATGCCGAACAGGATTCCCGATAAATCTTCTGTCCATGTTGGAGTTCTGTTCGGACTTATTGTCATTCCCTCAGGAAAATCTTTATCCTCTTTTGGGTCATAGATGATTTTTCTGGGGGATGTGGATGAGAATTTCGAAAAACCTACAACACAAAAAAGCTTGTCTTCAAAATTTTCATCTTCTTTTCCCTTCAAAACAGCCAGCCCATCGCCTTCTTCTGTCCAGTTCAGCCTTTTATAAACCGCTTTATCATTTTCAATGGGAAGAATGACTCCTGTATTCATGTCTCTTAGCTGAATTCCGTTTCCACTCATATCTTTTGCATCGACGATCCAGGCTAACCACCTGCCTTTCTTGTCAAAGGCAAACGCTGAGACATTGCCTATGTTTAGCTCTTTGGAGGAGGCCAGTTCATGAAGGATCAGGTCCGACCCGCTCCATTTTTCCTTCTCTTTTGCCTGACTTTCCGGCGGATACTTCTGGAGGACCATCCAGCGGGCATTTTCTCTGGAAAAGGCAAACCTTCTTGTTTTATCAAACTCGACTTTTTTACCTGAGGAGAGATTCAACAATTCCACTTTGTTGTAGAGCTTTTTCTTCTGTTTTTTCAGCTTTTTTGCCTCTTCTCTTTTGGGATAGACCGTATACCCCACCCATTTGGAATTCTCGGAGAAAGATATTCCACCGAAAGCGGACCTCGATGCTTCTCCAATAGGGAACCTGTATTCTTTTTCTCCTTTGGTTTGTCTGATGATGACTTCACTGTCTCCTTCGGTAGGGGAGAGACTGTAAGCGAACCACTGTCCATTGTTGGAAATGGTGGCAGACCTGATGCTCTTCCAGGCGAGGATGTCTTCTAATGTTTCAATGGGCCTGGGCTTTTGTGGTGCGGCTTTTTCTTCCTGAACAGCATAGGTTGGAATAATCAGGAGAATCCATAAGATAAAAATAAGAGCTCTTTTAGTTTTTCTCATTTTGATGGCCTCCTCTTTAAAGCTTCATTTTGATTCTTATCTTGATATAACCATAAAAAAACGATGTTTAATTGTCAAAGGAAAAGATAAAAAGGACAAAATATTTTCTATTGACGAAGAGAGTTGCGTTATGTGTGATCTGTGAGTTGTTTCATTGGGGGTGCAATAAAACAATTTCCCTTGGAACTGTAGAGGAAGCATCCATCTCAGAATAGTCCAGTTCAGAGCCAAGAAGGCTGTGAGGGATGAGAAAGACTACCAGGAGCAATATTGAAGCTCCCAGAACCCATCTGCGGGCCGGTTTTCCGCCGCGTCCAGCAATGGCAGCCGTAATCCATACCACCATGGCAATGAGTATTTTTGTATCTGTCAAATCTTGTCCGAGAGGGAATCCTGTCCAGAATTCACCGAATGCATATTTCTGGACCACCGGACCGAGAATTAAGCCGCCAACAAACAGGAGGCCCACTGTCCAGAGCACCAGTTTTCGAGGATTGCCCTTGCGATCCAGCGCCTCGATGCCGGCTCTAGTCGAAAACAGCATGCCTAAAAATATGATGATGATATGAGCCATAAGAATGACTGCAGGCACAGGCCCTCTGAAGCGGATGATCACGGATTCCTCAGCGGTTAATGAGATGTCCTTCTCCTGGAAGGATAACATGACCTTGTATTCCAGTTTTCCGGCTGGCGGCTGCTGGGGAAGGCTGGCGACCAGCGAATCCTCTTTCCTGACCATGGGAATATTTGTCCACGAATCGGACGTTTTATATCTCTTGTAGGTCAAATACCCCGAAATTTGCCTGTCTGGCACTTCGATCTTAATTTCATAATCTCTAGTGCTTTCATGACCCCGCTCAAACTTGTATGCTATCTCTGATTCATTGATCGGGATTTTCCCACTGACAGGATGAGTAGGTCCTGTTACCCTCTGGTAGAAAACTGTTGCTACTGTGATGAGAAAGGCGATAACCCAGAATAATATTTTTTTCATTTCTTTATCCTCTGTTTATACTGATTGCATGACCTGTGGATATTGCAAAAGCAAAAAAGAATTTTGAATTTGATCATATTTATCATATAAAATTTAAACTATTTACTGGTTTTTCGCAACAAAAATTCAAAATTCACTCATATCATTAAATGAAGGATTCTTGTGTTTTCGTTATGTTTATGGTAGCTTCTGGATTGAAAAAATTTTAAGCTTTTAAACAAAAGTTTTAGACGCTAGATGAATCTCCTTCTGCTTTCTGATAAACCTGAGAGTTATTCCTGGCTGGAAAAATCTCTATCTTCAGGAAAATTTCGTTTCCATTCCTCAAGAAAAAAGGGCGATTTTTTTTCTTTGATCCGGAAAAGAGGAATAAAAATAGTCATTCTTGATTTGACCAGGGATGATCTGTCCGAATTTGATCTTCTTCGGAAGATCAAGAATATCGATCCTCTGATCGAAGTCATAATAGCTGGTCCCAAAGTCTCTTCGAGTAAAATGGCAGAGTCTATCAAAGCAGGCGCCAACGATTATTTAATTAAGCCTATGAAAGCAGAAACACTGCAGCCCGTGCTAGAAAAGATCAAGGAGAAAAGCTATATCCGGCATGAAACATTCAAGTTGGAGAAAGAACTGACTGAAAAATATATTTTCCAGGGAATGATAGGCAAAAATCTGTATATGCTGGAAGTTGTGTCATTGGTCGAAAGAGTTGCAAGGCATTCTGTTGCTGTTCTTATCACAGGCGAGACAGGAACAGGAAAAGAGTTGGTAGTCCGGGCATTACATAATCTCAGCCCACGAGTGGATAAGAATCTCGTTATTTGTGATTGCACGGCAATTCCGGAAACTTTATTTGAATCAGAACTTTTTGGCTATCTAAAAGGAGCGTTTACCGGAGCAGACAAAGCTAAAGATGGACTCTTTAAAGAGGCGGATGGAGGGACAATTTTTCTCGATGAAATAGGCGAAATACCTTTTGGCACCCAATCCAAGCTTTTAAGGGTCCTGGAGGAGCATCAATTTCGCCCCTTAGGTTCTAACAAAAATGTGAAAGTGGATGTGCGTGTCGTTTCAGCAACCAGCCGGGATATAGGTGAAGAGATAAAAAAAGGAAAATTCAGGGGTGATTTATTTCATAGGATAAATATTGTTGAAATTAGACTTCCACCGCTGCGGAAGAGAAAAGAAGATATTCCCTTGTTCTGCAGCTATTTTTTAAAGATGTACAATCAAAAATATGGCAAGAAGATCCTGGGAATTTCTCAAAGAGCAAAAAGGATATTGTTGGACTATTTCTGGCCGGGAAATGTCAGGCAGCTCGAAAACATAATAGAAAGGTCAGTAATGCTCTGTCATGAAAGCTTCTTAGATATAAAGGACCTGCCTGATAATCTTAAAGAAATCGGCCAGGATGATGCGGATGGAGATTTCTATCCTTTCTCCTCCATGAGCCTGGATGAGGTGGAAAAGAGGCATATTATCGAGGTTTTAAAGAAAGCAAAGAATAACAAACAAATGGCTGCCAGGATATTAAATCTCAGTCGCCAGGCTCTTTATCGAAAGCTCAACAAGCATAACATTCCGTTCTAAATTAATTTTTACCGCACTGAACAAAGAAATGGGATAGACATATTTTAAGCTGGTCCGGTTCTGATGGAGGTCGATGAATAAATTTAGAATAAAGTAAGTATAATTAAATAGAGATAAAGATGTTAATGCACCAAGGAGGTCAACAAATGAAAAAATGGATATGGATTGCCATTCTGGTTCTTTTAGTCATTCTTTTTTCCTGCCAAAAACAGAATAAGGAGGAACTGGCAAGTTTGGAGAAGGCGCAGAAAAAAGGGGAAATATTTCCAGTAGCACAGGAGGTTGATAATAAGATTTTATCAGCTTTAGGCAATTTCGAGAAAGGAAAAGCATCTGAAGGTGCTGATTCACTTCTTGATGCTATTCTGTTGACCAGGCCAAGCGAATATATGCCAGAGGGCTTTGAAAGCAAAATTTTATCGGCCAAGGAGCAGTTTCAACAGGGAAATTATGGTAAAGCAGGTGAGTTGATTTCAGATGCCCTGCTGTTGATAAAGTCCGGATCAGATGTAGCAGACAAAAAAGAGAAAAAAGATCCGAAAGCTGTAGAACACATACAAAGAAAGGATGAGCCATCTCCTGTAGCAGAGCTTGTAAGAAATAAAATTAAAGCCGCCAGGGAAGAATTTAAAAAGGGAAATGCTGATAAAGGAGTTGAGTTGTTATTGGAGTCCCTTCAATACCTTTGCCCAAGAACGGATAAGCCTGAATTATTCAGGTTAGTTGGTTAGGCCAAACGCATAAAGATTTTTTTCCGTCCTCACATAAAGCTTTCCTTCAACAATCGCCGGAGTCGCCATGATGCGTTCCTTCAAATCGTTTCGTGCTAATATGTTCAGGGTGTCCCCTGGTTCGAATACCGTTACCACACCCCGCCTCGACGATACGTAGATTTTTCCATCTCCCAGCACCGGCGATGAATAGTAAGGTCCACCAGATCTCAATTTATCCTGATATTTCAGCTTGCCCGTCTTTGCATTCAGACAGGATACGATCCCCCCGTTTTTAACCATGTAAACCCGCCCTTCATAATACAGCGGCGAAGGACACTCCGGTACTCCGTAGGAATGTTTCCAGACAACTTTTGTCTCCTTTTTGCCGTCGCCGGGTAATATAGCCATCAGTGCATTTTCTTGCTGGAAACTGTTCAGGAATGCGATCATTTTACTCCACTCCTTGACTGTGATCTTCCCGCTCTTATCCACATCCAAAAACCTGAAAAAACCCCATAAAGGATGATCGCCCTCTCCGTCGGCGTCGTAGCGTGACAAAATACTTTTATTGGATCGAACCTCTTCAAGGCTCAGTTGAGCATCGTTGTCTTTATCATAATCCTTTAAAAGATCGTCGAATTCAGGCAGTCCTATAACTTCAGGATTGTTTTTCATATTGTACGAGGTTGTAAACACCAATCCCTCTCCCGACACAGGTGTAATACACGGCTCATCAGTGAGCCCCGGCACTGACCATCGTTCCGATCCGTTCTTCAAATCGTATGCCGTCATCCACCAGATCCCATAGATTACCAGTTCGTCAACTCCATTGTTTTTCCAGTGCATCGGAGTTGACCAGCCTGCTGCAAATCCTTCCCGTTCCTTCTTCCAAACTGTCTCCCCGGTCTCAGGATTGATCGCTTCTAAATAGGATCCTGTTTTCTGATCGCAGCAGAAGATTAAATAATCTCCCGCCATTATCGGCGAGGCTGCAGTTCCATACATATTAGTCGGGGGGGGCAGCGGCCTTTTCCACTTCTCCCTGCCCTCAAAATCATAACAAAGCAATCCGTACGAACCGAAATATACGAACACACGTTTCCCATCGGTGGTGGCTGTGGGTGTCGCTGGAGTGTTGATCGGATGCACCCTCTCTTTTTTTTTCGCCGATATTGACTTCCGCCATAAAATACGGCCGCTTTTTCTATCAACGCAGATCGTCTCTAGTTTTTTATCAGCATATCCCGTTAAAAAAATACGATCTCCCCATACACACGGAGATGAATTTCCCTTGCTTACCGCACACTTCCATATCATATTCTTCGACTCGTCGAATTCCACCGGAAGTTTCTTGTCGTCCGGTGCTATACCTGATCCATTAGGTCCCCGAAACTGACTCCAATGAGATTGGCCTCCAGCTTTGTTCATATTTAACACCATCAAAGCTGCTAATAACATAATTATTGTACGTGTTCTCATTTTTGTCTCCTTACACTTAAAGTAACACTTTCTCTCACTATAAAAAATAAACAAATATGCTTAAAGTAGATGCAGGCGGGCTGACTGCTGAAAGAGGATTTATTCACCATTATCCTTCCGCAAGAATATTAAGCAGTTCCTCAGCACAATAGATTCGACTGCGCTTACGACCAGACACTTCTTTAAGAATTCCCAGTTTCACAAGACGCTCTACTGATGCTTTGGCAGTAGGCCAGGTTATTTTCAAGGAATCACTTACCCCTGGCAAACTGACAAATGGATTCAAAAATAGCATATCCAATAGCTGGAAAACGGGCGTGGAGACTGATTCTTTCTGAAGTTGTTGACGATATTTCTTTTGCAGGTCTAAAATTTTATGTCCGGTCTCTTCAGCAACTTTTGATTGTTCGGCAACTCCACGAATGAAATATTTTAACCATGCATCCCAATTACCATTCTGACTAACTCCAAGAAGAAGGTCATAATATTCATTTTGGTATCTTTCAAAGAAATCACTCAAGTAAAGGATCGGGTACTTAAGATAACCCTTTTCATAAAGATAAAAAGTAATCAAAAGTCGTCCCACTCTCCCGTTGCCATCAAGAAATGGATGGATTGCTTCAAATTGGTAGTGCATTAAAGCACATTTGATAAGTGGGGCAATTGAATTATCGCTATGAAGAAATTTCTCCCACTGGCCAAGTGCTTCATTCATTTCTGGAACAGGTGGTGGTGTATATGTTGCATCAGCAAGAGAACATCCAGGAGGTCCGATCCAATTCTGAGTACTCCGAAATTCGCCGGGTTTCATCTTTTCTCCCCTGACACCTGCCATGAGTTTCAAATGAATTTCCTTGACTAATCTCAAACTGAGTGGCAACTCTTTAAGTCTGGAAAGCCCATAATTCATAGCCCGCACATAGTTCAAAACTTCCAGCACATCTGCGTGTTTCGGTTTTTCCTTTGAGGCTTCATAATAAAAAATATCCGAAAGTGAAGCTTGAGTACCTTCAATTCTTGAGCTTTGAACTGCTTCCTTTCTGACGTAAGGAGCCACAAGTAAATTAGGATTTGGGATAAGTTTACTTAAGGACTTGAGGACACCAATACCTTGCTCTGCTTCAGACAAAATTCTAACAAACTCTGCTGAAAACTTATCCAGACCTGCTGGAGGTAAAGGATTGGGGATAAAAGCCCAATAGTTTCTCGTAGTCTTAATAAGTCGTCCTGTTGGACTATTCTTGAATTTTTCTATATCCATTTGTCGATATTTTACACTATTATCAAAGAAATGCCAAGTATATTTTGATAAGGAATAAAGTTATATAAATTACCTTTGATAGGATTTCAGATTATCAAAATAAATGGTGTCTTATTTTGAAATCATTTTCCATATAAAAATGGGTGAGTGAGGGGTCTCGAATCCCCAACCTCCGAATCCGAGTCCTGCATGAGAAATTGATTTTCTCCTGGTAAATGTTCATTTCGCTTTAAGCATCCATGCGCAGACGTGTGCGATTCTAGGCAATTCTGGTGATAAAGGGATAACTCTATATTTCAATTGTTACCGCCATGCGATAATGT
>JAGLWV010000200.1 GCA_023133225.1 Candidatus Aminicenantota bacterium
AGCCGTTCAATATCCTCAATATAAAATATTTCCATTGGAGAAGAGCCAAAACCCGCCAGCAAGGTTAAGTAATTGTCTGCATCTGAAAAATACCTTCTTATTAAGAAGATTCCGGAGAAGGAAAAACCTGAAGGCTTGGATGTAATCAAAGGCCGGAAGGAAAACCAGTAATTCTTGTAATACTTTCCTAAATTTCCAGTATAAATAAGGACGCTGGAACTCACAAAATCAAGGTATCGGACTCCTAAAGACAGTTCAAAGCTTGCTGGGAGACCTGTATATATTTCGCCTCCTAATCGATATTTCGGAAAAACAAAAGACGATGAATAGCCGGCATTCAAATATGCATACATCCCCTTTGTTATTTTAGGATAAGCATCAACCTCGAATTGTGAGCCTGAGTTAACTCCTGAACCAAAATTTCGCCTAGCGTGATTAATCCGTCCTATGATTGATCCACGTTTAAACTTTCTTGAAAGTTCAAAAGAGAAGAGATGCCAGGGCCCATAACTACTCTCACCTCTGCCAAATGTATCATAACGGTAACTCAGGGATACTTTGTGCTGTTGAGTAGAATACTGAATTCTTTCCAGAAGCTGTAAGGCTTCCTTGTTCGAAGGCTTGATTTTCAAGAGCTGTCTAATAATAACAGATGCTGCTTTATAATCCTCCAGTTTCAACAATATTCTGGCTTTTCTCAGAAGAAAATCTTCATTATCTGGATATGTTTTCAAACCCTCGTTACAGTATATTAATGCCTGCCGGAAATTGCCTGACCAATACTCTACATCAATTAAGGCGATGCGGGCATCGATATGATCGGGTTTTTCCTTAATTACTTGCTGTAACTCTCTTCGTGCAGAATCGTATTCTTTATCCCAGGCATACAAATACCCCAAGAATACTCGCACATAATGATATCCGGGCTTTTTCTTCAGAATAACCCTGCAAATTTCCCGTGCTTCTTTTCGATTTCCCTGGGAAGCAATAGTACGTGCTTTTATAAACAGCTCATCTACATCAATGCTTTTCTCTTCGGAAAGCGATTGTTGGGCATAAGCCAAGGGCGGCAGGAGAGAAACTCCGCTGAATGAGAAAAGTAGACAGACAAATAGGAGTATTATGAATACCCTGAAGATAAGGATAGGGAGCTTGTAAAACATCATATATCTTGTTTAATGTAGCATTATTTGTTATCTATTAAAAAGCTTCGTCCACAGAATCTGTCATTTTTGGGTAAGGAGAATGGCACATTATAATAGAATTATATCCTAATAAGCATAATTTCCGGTCAAGTTGGAGACATGAGTATTACTTACAGTCCTCATCATGGATGTCTAGACAAATCTACATTGTATGTTAAAATGATTTTAACATGGGAACAAAACAAATCAAAGCAATATCAAACAATCGTTACAAGCTTAAGTTAGCAATCTCAGCAGAAAAAGCTGTTCATAAGAATTACAAGTATCTGTCTGGGGTTGTTTAGTATAGAGAAAAAGACGGCTGTCATAATAAGGGTGACTAGTCATGAATGAGAATCGGTCAAAAATACTCATTGTTGATGACAACCTGATTAACTTAAAATTGCTGGAGATGTGGTTAAAAAAAGAAGATCATGAAGTTATCACAGCGGAAAATGGGAAAATCGCATTGGAAAGGGCTGTCGGGGAAAACCCGGACATTATTATATCTGACATCCTCATGCCGGTCATGGATGGATTTCAATTATGCCGGGAAATCAGGCTAGACCGGAGGATTCACTCTACGCCTTTTATAATTCATTCAGCTTCTTATCTGCACAAAGATGATGAGAAGCTGGCTATAGATGCTGGAGCTGATTTATACATACGCAAGCCTATAAAGAGACGGAAGTTCCTGGAAATAATCGAAAGGACATTAGTTGAATATAAAGGGAAAAGGTCCAAGACCGCTAACAGCGATGTTGCAGAGGAGGAAACTTTCTAGTGCGAATAGAATATGAGGGAATGAGGGAGCAATTGGTTAAATAACCTCAAGAAGAAAATGAAGATAGCAAATAAAATAAGCCTTTCTTTTCTTCTAGCAGGCATAATACTCACAACTGCTGCAGCGTCTATTACTTATATCGTGGTCAGAAACAATCTGAAAAGGTCAATATTCGCGCATCTAAGAACAACTGCCCAGTCACGGGCACTGCATATAGAGACATTCTTAGAAGAGCATAAACAAGCTGTTGAATTATTGGCAGATGAAATTATTTTTAGAGAATTATTAAGTACAGGCAAAGATGCCCCAGAATATAATGAGTGCTTAGAGAGAGTAAATAGTAGAATAAAAAATGTGGTTAAAATTAACATAGAAATTTTTAACGTTGAGCTCTTGGACAAAAACGGCATAGTGGTTGCGTCTACTGAGGAGGCATATGTTGGCTCTGATATAAGTGCTGATGAAATCTATTTAAAAGGAAAAGAAGCGAATTACATTAGAGATATATATATTTCTGAAGCTAATAGAAAACCTGTCTTTGACATGGCAACACCGGTTCTTTTGAATGATGAATTTTTAGGAGTCATTGTTATTGATCTTAACATGGAAATGCCATTTAAGATTTTATTAGATAGAACCGGCCTGGGTGAAACAGGAGAGCTCTATCTGGTAAATAAAAATTATTATATAATCAGTCCTTCAAGATTTAGAGAAGACGTAATTTTAAATCAAAAAGTGGACACAATAAATGCAAGAAATAGTCTAATGTTTAAAGTTAAAGAACATGTACCCGGGGAAAAAACAGTTCCTTTTCAGAATTATCGTGGCATAAATGTCCTGGGAACATCCGTATATATACCCCAGATGCAGTGGGCTCTTCTGGCAGAAATTGATCAAAAAGAGGCGCTCGCGCCTCTGCGTAAGACAAGAGTTTTATTCATTGCTATATTAATTTTTATCCCAGTAGGAGCCTGGGCAGCTGGATTTTTTGCCTCAAGAATCATCACTGGTCCAATTTATAAATTATATAAAGGAACCGAGATAATAGGCGAGGGCAATCTGGATTATAAACTCAATACAGATTCAAAGGACGAAATCGGCCAACTCTCAAAAGCATTTGACAAGATGACAGATGGTTTAAAGAAGACAACCGCATCGATAGATGAACTCAATAAAGAAATTGTCCAGCGCAAGCAGGCAGAAGAAAGGCAGAATCAACTCCTAAATGAATTAAGTATTGTTTTTAACAGCGTTGGTGATGCTTTGGTTGTTATGGATAATAATTTAATTATAAGGACAGTTAATCCTGCATTTCTCGATTTAACCGTGAAAAAGAAAGAAGAAGTCGAAGGAAAACCCTGTAGAGATGTATTGAAATGTATAAATGAAAAAGGAGAGGATTTATGCGCCACTGAATGTTCTTCAAAGAAGACTGTAAGTAAAGGAGCTAAATCCAATGCCAGATTTGTAATTCAAAATAGCGAAGGAGAAAGGATATCAATATTATCGATAAATTCTCCATTAAGGGATTCAGAAGGTAAGATTATTGGATCGGTAAAGGCAATGAGGGATATATCGAAAGACGTTGAAATGGACCGGATGAAAAATGAATTTATAGCCAAGGTTTCTCATCAACTGGGAACTCCTCTGACATCTATAGAAGGTTATATTGATTTAATTCTCGATGGAGACACCGGTGAAATAAATGAATTGCAGAGAGAATTTTTAGGAGTCGTTTCCCAGAGCACTGAAAGGCTTGAAAGTCTAATTAATGATTTGTTGGATGTAGAAAAAATTGAATCGGGAAAGATTGGAATGGAATTCGAGGAAATATCTCTCAGTGATTTAGCAAACAACGCAGTAAGGACAATGGAACAGGAAGCAAAAAAGAAAGGATTAAGACTGATTTCACATATTAAAGAAGGGATTGAGATATACGGCGATTCTGACAGAATGACTCAGGTTTTAACCAATCTTATTTCTAATGCGATTAAATTCACCAAACAAGGCGAGGTTACTGTCAAATTAAGATTAATAAACGGCAACTCTGAAACTATTGTTCAGGATACAGGTATTGGGATAAGCAAGTCCGATCAGAAGAAGCTTTTTACAAAGTTTTTCCGGGCAGATGATGCCTATACAAGGTTCGTGGGAGGAACTGGATTCGGACTTTCTATTGCCCAAGGAATTGTGAAGAGTCATGGTGGAGAGATAAGAGTAAAAAGTAAACTGAACAAAGGATCAGAATTCCGGGTAATTATACCTCTGGGAAAGCGCAGGAAAAAACCGAAAGTCAGAAAAGAATTACTTTCATAAAAGGAATATTAATTAAAAAACAAAACTTACTCGGGGGAGGAAAAAATGAAGCATAAAATAGTGTTTGCGGAAGACGAACCACAGATCGCGCGGCTAACGATATTTAAACTAGAACTGGAAGGATATGAAGTGATCTGGGAGAAAGATGGAGGGGCTGCATATGAAAGTATAAAAGCAAATAATCCTGATTTAGTTATTTTGGATATTATGATGCCTGTGATGGATGGATATCAAGTTCTAAAGAAGATGAAAGAGGATGAAAACTTAAAGAATATACCGGTAGTAATGTTAACAGTCAGAGGGCAGGAGCAGGACATAATAAGAGGATTCGATCTGGGTTCTGCTGATTATATAGTTAAGCCATTCCGTCCAGCTGAGTTAGCTGCACGAGTTAAAAAGATCTTAGAAGAATAGGAGGTTGATGAGAATCAAGTATTGGCTGATTCAATAAATAAAATTGATATCAATCTCGTCTTAATAGGCTGAGATTGCCACGTTCCCTCTGGTCGCTTGAAACGACTGCGCAACCGCGTTAATTGTGTTTGTATTAATTTTGTACGCATGAATTATTTAAATTCTTTTAGCGCAGAAGGTCAAATCTTAATTTATACAATTCTTATTTTGTTGATTACAGTTATTCTTTTGTTTGTTTATACTTTTAATTTGCGCATTTATATAAATATTAAAAAAAAATTTATTCAGATAAAACAAAATCGCTGGGAAAAATCAATTTTTGAATATATTTCACAAGATTCTTCCAGGGCTCGATTTTCTTTAAAGCTAAGGTATAGATATTTTAAGATATTTGGAGAATTTGTTGAGAATTATCTTATTAATCTTAAAGGGGAGGATTTCGAGCGTATAATTCAGCTGCTAAGAGATATTGGATATGGGAAAATGTTAATAAAAGCACTAAATAAAACTAATAAATGGGGCAAAGCTTATGCGGCGCATTTATTAGGATTGATGAAATATAAACAGGCAGAATCGAAGCTATTGAAGTTATTTTATCATGATAAATCTACGGTTGTTCATTTTAATTCGTTTGAAGCCTTAAATCGAATTGGCAGTAAAGAAGAACTTCCACAGAGAATAAAGGCTGTCATCAAAAATAAACATATTCGTAATACAATTGTTATAGATATCTTGTTAGGTTATGGTGCGGGAATTAATCCTGTTTTGATTGAAATGCTGGAAGATCCGGAGATCGATTCTCAGGGAAAAAGATTGATTGTTGATATCCTGTCATTTCTGAAAGCCATTGAAAGTTCCAAAGCTATTTTAAGATTAGCTAGAAAAACGGATGATGTAGAACTTAAAATAGGCTGTATTAAAGCTTTTAGTTCATTGGAAGATCCAGGAAACGCTTCTTATTTAATTGAAAGTCTTAACTCAGAAAACTGGGTAATTCGGAGCCTGTCAGCAAAGTCACTCGGGAGAATAGGAGTAAAGGCTGCTATTCCTGTTTTAAAAGATAAACTCTATTTTGATAAGAATTACTTGGTAAGACTTTACAGTGCATTTGCCTTAAAGCAAATGCAGGAGAAGGGATTACACGCATTAAAAGAGGTTTTAGTGAATCAACGTGATCCTCAGGTATGTCAAATCATAATTTATGTTATCCAGGAAGGAATCCTTACATAACTGCCAGAAATATGTTTTAAAATGAGTGGATTTATTTTAAAAATTATTTTCTTCTTCAACTATTATGTTTTGTTTTATTTTATCATCCTGAATGGAATTTACTTTCTAATGACAATATTATCTTTTTTTACTATTCGCAGGTATATGAACGAATATCGCATGATTAAACATAGACGAGTATTCCATTCTTCCTTCTATCATCCGATAACAGTCATTGCCCCAGCTTATAATGAAGAATCTGCAATAGTAGAAAGTGTGAAATCAATGCTCCAGCTCAACTATCCGGAGTTTGAAATTATCGTTGTAAATGATGGATCATCGGATAGAACTCTTGAAATATTAAAAGAAGGATATAAGTTAAGAAAATCTCTTCTCCCTTATCAAAAACTTATTCCATGTAAGGATATCAAGGGAATCTATGCCTCCAAGGATTATCCAAATTTAGTGGTAGTGGATAAAATAAACGGCGGTAAAGCAGATGCATTAAATGCCGGGATAAATGTTGCCAAATACCCGCTTGTAAGTTCCATTGATTCTGACTCTCTACTTGAGCCGGATGCAATGTTAAAATTAGTTCGTCCTTTTCTTGATAATAAAAAAACAATAGCTGTAGGTGGAATAGTAAGAATAGCAAATAACTGCAAAATTGTGGCTGGAAAAATGGTTGAAGTTAAACTTTCTACTAAATGGCTGCCGAAATTTCAAATTGTTGAGTATTTGCGTGCTTTTTTATTTGGGAGAGTCGGCTTGGATGCATTAAACAGTCTACTGATTATTTCAGGTGCCTTTGGGCTGTTTAAAAAAGCGGCAATAGTTGAAAACGGAGGATACCTGATTGATTCTGTTGGTGAAGACATGGAATTAATTATTCGAATGCATCGACACATGAGGGAAAAAAACAAACCTTATCGTGTAACTTTTGTTCCGGAACCTGTTTGCTGGACTGAGGTCCCGGAAACATTGAAAGTTTTAGGACGACAGCGAAACCGGTGGCATCGCGGCTTGATAGATAGCTTGTGGATCCATAAAAAAATGCTATTAAATCCACGTTATGGAATAGTGGGTCTTTTTGCTATGCCATTTTTTTTCTTTTTTGAAATGTTAGGACCTATTGTTGAACTTTTAGGATATATTGTTGTCCCTTTATCCCTGTATTTTCATGTAATAAATGTTCAGTTTGCTGTTTTATTCTTTTTTGTAGCATTTGTATTCGGAATCGTATTATCTCTGAGCTCGTTAGTCTTGGAAGAATTATCGTTTCGAAGATATCCAAAATATTCACAAGTATTACAGCTCTTTGTCTTTGCAGTATTGGAAAATTTCGGATACAGACAGCTTCATGCATGGTGGCGTTTTAAAGGTATTATTGACTTTTTCAAGGGTTCAAAACAATGGGGTAAGATGGAGAAAAAAGGATTTGAAACTAATGTATGAGCTAAAATTTTAATTTTCGTCTGTATTATTGAAAAACGCACCTGTTTTGAATAATATAGTTGCTGTGAGCGATCTTTTCTTTCTTATCCATTTCAGTTTAACTAAAAAATCCATAAAATTAAGGCAGGCATAAGTATGAAAATGAAACAAAATAATATAAACCGGCGAGTGTTTTTAAAGAGATTATCTGTGGCAGCTCTGGGAACCGTGGGTTTTCCTTCTATCGTTCCAGCTTCCGCACTGGGAAAATCCGGAACCACAGCGCCCAGTAACCGCATTGTCATGGCAGGCATAGGCTTTGGCATGATGGGAATCCCCAATATGAGAAGCTTTTTAAGTAAAGATGAGGTGCAGTTTGTGGCAGTCTGCGATGTAGACAAAAACCATCTTACGCAAGCCAGAGATATCGTTAATGAGAAGTACGGCAATAAGGATTGCGCAACCTATCATGATTTCCAAAAACTCTGTCAGCGCAGGGACATTGATGCCGTATCTATCGCTCTACCGGACCACTGGCATGCTATTTCGGTCATTGCCTGTGCCAGGGCGGGATTTGATATCTATGGAGAAAAACCGCTCTCCCACAGCCTCCTGGAAGGCAGGGCCATGTCTGATGCGGTAAAACGCTATAACCGTATCTGGCAGACCGGCAGCTGGCAGCGCTCTGTGGCTAATTTCCACCAAGCATGTGAACTTGTGCGTAATGGCAGGATAGGTAAAATTATGAAGGTTGAAGTCGGATTACCCTCAGGCCATAATGACTTTGGGGGAACTGAAGGCCAGGAGACCATGGGACCCGCGCCAGAGCACCTGGATTATGATTTCTGGCTTGGCCCTGCTCCTTATGCACCTTATTGCCCGGCCAGGGTCCATCGTAACTGGCGCTGGAACATGGATCTTGGCGGCGGTCAGTTAATGGATTGGATCGGGCATCATGTGGATATTGCCCACTGGGGCCTTGATTTTGATCATACCGGCCCGGTGGAGATCGAGGGGTCCGGAGAATATCCACGAAGCGGTGTTTGGAACAGTCCGACTCGCTACTACCTTACCGCCAGGTATGCAGACGGCACACCGATGGTGATTGCTGGAGGCCATAAAGACATACGCAGCGGCACCAAATGGATCGGGGAATCTGGCTGGATCTGGTGTAACCGGGGAGGATTAGAGGCTCAACCGTCCACTCTTTTAAAAGAATTTATCGGTCCCAATGAAATCCGGCTGTATAAAAACAGGGACCACCATCAGAATTTCCTTGATTGTGTGAAGAGCCGCCAGAAGACAATCACTCCCTGTGAAGTGGCACACCGATCAGCGAGTGTGGGGCACCTGGGAGTGATTGCCATGGAATTGGGGCGGAAAATTCATTTTAATCCTGAAACCGAAACCATCATTGGCGATCCCGAAGCCACCCGCTTGCTGGGCCGCCCGTACCGGGGCCCGTGGCATCTGAATCATTAAAAGTGAACCATCCGTGAAACAAAAAGGGGAAAGAAAATGACGAAACAGAAAATAAAACCTTTGTTTTTCGTAATGCTGGCCTTTGGTTTGCTGTTCAGAATAGGATGCCCTCTTTTGACCTCTTCTCCGGCACCCCAGACCTTAAAAGTTATGGTGATCACAGGCCAGAACAATCATGACTGGAAGACAAGCAGTCCGATTCTAAAACAAATTCTGGAGAATACACGTCTCTTTGAAGTGGATGTAGCAACCAGCCCGCCTCGTAAAGGCGATATGGATAGTTTTAATCCCAATTTTGCACTCTATCAACTGGTAGTACTGGACTACAATGGTGATAGCTGGTCTGTACGGACACAAAGGGCCTTTATCAATTATGTAAAGGCCGGTGGAGGGGTAGTGGTCTATCATGCGGCAAACAATGCCTTCCCCGGTTGGAAAGAGTATAACGAGATCATCGGGCTGGGAGGATGGGAAAACCGGAATGAAACCTCGGGTCCATATATCTATTGGAAAGATGGTGAAGTGGTCCGGGATTCAAGCCCTGGAAGAGGAGGATATCACGGTTATCAGCACGAATTCCTGGTTATTAACCGGGATACATCCCATCCCATTACCCGGGGACTGCCCCAGAAATGGATGCATGCTAAAGATGAGCTTTACAGCCTTTTACGCGGGCCGGCTAAAAATCTGCATGTCCTGACAACCGCATACAGTGATCCGGAGCAAAGCGGCACTGGCCGCGATGAACCGGTTTTATTTACGATCGAATATGGAAAAGGAAGGATTTTTCATACTGTCCTGGGACACGCTGGCGGTGAAATTCCCCCTCCGGCGATGGAATGTGTCGGTTTTATCGTGACATTCCAGCGGGGAGCCGAGTGGGCGGCTACAGGCAAAGTCACTCAGGAGGTCCCGGGAGATTTTCCTGTATTGGACAAGGATGTCTCAGCTCCCGGTGATATCCGGCGCTGGGAAGGCTTTCGCCCTCCATCCCTGAAAACGATACTACAAGATGCTGCAACCTTTGAATACGGACAGAATAAGGAAATCCTCTCCCAACTGAGAGATTATATTCAATCGCATCGAGATTCTCCTGAATCCAGGCAACACTGTGAAGAGCAGCTTCTATCACTTCTTAATTCAAGTGCTACCCTGGCAGCAAAAATGACAGTCTGCCGGCATCTGAGAATGATTGGAAGCGAGATGTCTGTTCCTGTTCTGGAAAAGATGCTTATCCACAAAGATACTTCGGATATGGCCCGTTATGCACTTGAAAAAATTCCCGGAGATTCTGTGGATAACGTACTGATCAAGGGATTAGCAAAGAGCGACGGGAACATGAGAATCGGCATCATTTCTTCTTTGGGACAGCGAAAGGTTCCGGATTCAGTGCCTGCTTTGGGCAAACTGATCCATGATTCCGATTCTGCAACAGCGATTGCAGCTGCCGCAGCATTGGGACAGGTGACAAATCCCGAGGCTGCCAGGGTTTTATCAAAAGCCATGAACAAAACCAAGGGACAATTGAAAACCCAGGTTGCAGCATCCTTATTAAAATGTGCTGAACAATTCCATGCCCAAAAGAACCTTAAGACAGCTTCTGGTATTTATAATAAAGTACTGGCTGTAAAAATCCCTGTTCTTCTTCGTCAGGCTGCCATGAAAGGGAAAATTTCTACAGCCAAGGGAGATGGAGGGAAAATCATAATCGATGTGCTTAAAAGTAGGAAGAGCGAGATGCACAGCCCTGCCATCAGTATGGTCCGGGACATCTTTGATGAATCGACCATCCAGCAGGTGTGTGTTTTATTTCCGGAACTGCCGGTAACAAGTCAGGCTCATCTGCTCCCGGTCCTATCTCATTACAATGAACCGTCTGTTCTGCAAATGGTGATCAAGACAACCGAAAGCAAGGAAAGCTCGGTAAGAATTGCAGCTTTAAAGGCTCTGGGAAAGCTCGGAGACACCTCCACTTTGGATCTCCTTACGCAGCACGCCGCAAAGGCAGACGGAGAAGAACAAACCGCAGCGCGCAACAGCCTGTGGGGCCTCAAGGGTGTGGATACCGATCAAACCATCATAGTAAACTTGATCAGAAAGCCCGATCCAGCCATCCAGCTTGAGCTGATCCAGAGTATAGGAGAACGCCGGATTAATGAAGGAAAAAGTTTATTGTTTGATAAAACCCGTTCTTCAAATCCAAAAAATCGTACTGCGGCCATAAAGGCTCTCAAAGAAATCGCCGCTCCTGACGACCTGCCCCGTTTGCTCAATATTTTACTGAGGGTAAAAAGTGAGAAAGACCGGCAGGAAATTCAAAATACAATTGCTGCGATCGCTTCAAAGATCCCCCGGCAGAATCGCAGGGCCAATGCCGTAAGCAATAAACTGGAGTCAGTGGAAACAGTAAAAGACCGCTGCGCCTTATACAGGGTTCTGGGAAAGATCGGCGTTAACAGCACACTCCCTCTTATCCGCAAAGCACTGACTGAAGATAATGGAAATATCCATGATGCAGCGGTGCGTGCCCTGGCAGATTGGCCGAATGACACACCCATGGACGACTTATTACAGATCGCCGGCCGGTCCACAAGTACAGTCCACCAGGTGCTGGCTCTACGCGCTTATGTGCGGATGATCGAAATGGATAGGTACAGGTCTCCGGAAGGCGCGGCCCGGTCACTGAAAGAGGCCCTGGCTTTATCCAGCCGGCCTGAGGAAAAGATAATGATCCTCGGGGCCTTGCCCCGGTTCGCCTGTAAGGAAACCCTCGAGCTGGCCGAATCCCTCCTCCAGGAGGATGAGGTGAAAGCCGAAGCTGAGCTGGCTGTTGGCAAGATCAAGAAAAGGCTTGAAAAATAGAGTATTACTACTCGATATTTAGCATAAGGAGATGAACAAATGGTCGAAGGTCAAGAATCCGGCAATAAAACTCCCCAACTAAAGTACGGCATGGTTGGAGGCGGCCAGGGAGCTTTCATCGGAGACGTGCACCGGAAAGCGGTGGCTCTAGACGGAAAAGCAGAGTTGGTTGCCGGCTGTTTTTCACAGAGTTTTGAAAATACCCTGGAAACCGGAGAAATACTGGGAATGGACAGGGAGAGATTGTACCGGTCTTACAAGGATATGGCAGAGGCAGAAGGGACTCTTGAGAGTAAGATCGACTTTGTCATCATTGTCACACCGAATAATTCCCATTTTCCCATTGCCAAGTCTGCACTACAGAATGGCATTCATGTGGTTTGTGACAAACCCCTGACCACCGACAGTAAGGATGCGGAGGAACTTGAACGGATAGCCGCCGAAAAGGACCTGCTCTTCTGTGTGACCTACACCTATACCGGCTACCCTATTGTCAAACATATGAGAGAAATGATCGCAAAAGGTGATCTGGGCTCCATCCGTTTTGTCAATGCGGAATATCCTCAGGACTGGCTGGCTACCGCGCTCGAAAAAACAGGCCAGAAACAATCTGTTTGGAGGGCCGACCCTAAACAGACAGGAATATCAAATTGTGTCGGTGATATTGGAAGTCATATTGAAAACATGGTCTCCTATTTAACCGGCCTAAACATTCAATCCGTATGTGCCAGGCTGGACACTTTTGTAGAAGGAAGAATCCTTGACGACAATGCCTCTATTTTAGTCAATTATGATAACGGGGCTAAAGGCCTTTATTGGAGTTCTCAAATTGCTGTTGGACATGATAATGGACTCAGAGTCAGAATTTACGGAACCAAAGGCTCCCTGGAATGGTCCCAGGAGAATCCCAATTACATCAGAATTTCATATCTGAGCAAACCCACGGAGAATATCTCAAGAGGGCGGGATGAGCTGTACCCTCATGCTCAAAGCTACTCACGGATTCCTGCCGGTCACCCGGAAGGGTATTTTGAAGCATTTGCCAACATATATTCCACATTCATCACGGCTTTGCAAAAGAAAATATCCGGAGCAGCACTGTCAGGGAATGACCAAGATTATCCAGGGGTTCAAGCTGGAATTCAGGGAGTCAAGTTTATTGAAAAGTGCGTCGAGAGCTCACAGAAAGGCGCCGTGTGGATTGATTTTTAATCATCTGTTATAAAGGAGGATAGCATGAGTAAACCTGTAACCCTATTTACCGGACAATGGGCAGATATGGCCTTTGAAGAAATATGCAAAAAAGCCAGCGGGTGGGGCTATGATGGCCTGGAAATCGCCTGCTGGGGGGATCACATGGAGGTACACAAAGCTGCGGATGATCCGGGCTATGTAGAAGAAAAAAAACGGATACTGGAAAAATATAAATTGAATTGCTGGGCACTGGGCGCCCATCTCTCCGGCCAGTGTGTGGGTGACCGGTATGATGAACGGCTGGATGGATTCGCTCCGGATGATGTAAAAGGGAAACCCGAGGAACTGCGGGAATGGGCAATCGAAGAGATGAAAACCACAGTTAATGCCGCAAAAAACATGGGGTGTTCTGTGGTAAATGGATTTATGGGATCACCGATATGGAAATTCTGGTACTCTTTCCCTCCGACCAGCGAAGAGATGATCGAAGAGGGCTTTAAAAAGATACACCACTTATGGAGCCCGATTTTTGATGAGTTTGACCGCTGTGGGATTAAATTTGCCCTTGAAGTACACCCCACTGAAATCGCCTTCGATCTGTATACGACCAAACAGCTCTTCGAAGTGTTTGAGAACCGGCCGACATTAGGATTGAATTTTGATCCCAGTCACCTTCTCTGGCAGGGAATGGAACCTCATTTGTTTATCCGTGAATTTCCGGATAAGATTTATCATGTTCACATGAAAGATGTTGCGGTTACACTGGACGGGAAGGCCGGAATTCTGGGCTCCCATCTTTCGTTTGGGGATCTGAGAAGAGGATGGAACTTCAGGTCTCTGGGCCATGGAGATGTGAATTTCGAAGAAATAATCAGAGAACTTAACAGTATCGGATACAAAGGCCCGCTTTCAGTCGAATGGGAAGATAATGGCATGGACCGGGAATTCGGCGCTAAGGAATCGTTGGAGTTTGTAAGGCAGATAAATTTTTCCCCATCAACTGTGGCTTTTGATAAAGATATGAAAAGTGAGTCCGATTAAGATTATTAAGAGGGAAAAAATGTCTGACAAAACAGAAACAAACAAGAAGAAAAATTTCTCCCGGCGGGATTTTCTCAAATCTTCTGCCTCTGCTGGTCTGGGAGTGGCCCTTGCCGGAAACACATTAACTAGAGCCTCCTTCTCCAGGGGAAAGGAAGAAAAAAAGAAACCGGAAGGTCTCAATGTTGCTTTTATCGGCGCAGGTGCGCAGGGCCGGATATTGATCGAATCATGCCTGCGTATACCAGGGATCCGGATCGTTGCGATCTGCGACATCTGGGAGTACAGCCAGCGCTATGCCAGCCGCTATCTCAAAAAATACGGGTTTACCGTTAACATTTACGAGGACTATCGTGACCTGCTGAAAAAAGAGAAGAACCTGGACGCAGTCATAGTGGCTACTCCGGACTGGGTGCATGCAGAACAGACAAATGCATGTTTGGAAGCCGGACTCCATGTCTACTGCGAGAAAGAGATGTCCAACTCTCTTGTCAAAGCAAGAACAATGGTAGAGACATCAAGAAGGACCGGTAAACTTCTTCAGATCGGCCATCAGCGTAGGAGCAATCCCAGATATATCCACGCCATTGACCGGTTAATTCATGAAAAAAATATTTTAGGCCGCGTCTCTCAAATCTATGCCCAGTGGAACCGGTCCAAGAGTGATATGATCGGCTGGCCAAAAAAATACACTATGGACCAGGGAAAACTCGAAAAATACGGATACGCCTCCATGACTCATTTCAGGAACTGGCGCTGGTTTAAAAAATACGGAGGCGGCCCGATCGTCGACCTTGGATCTCACCAGATCGATCTTTTTAGCTGGGTTTTTGGAGTCCATCCCACATCAGTGATGGCCAGCGGGGGTGTTGACTACTATAAAAACCGTGAATGGTACGACAACGTCATGACGATTTATGAATTTAAGACTAAAAGCGGAACGGCACGTGCACTTTACCAGGTCCAAACTTCCACCAAACACGGGGGATTTTACGAGACATTCATGGGTGATAATGGCTCGATCGTGATGTCCGAGATACCTGAGAAAGGCAACTGGGCTATACGGGAGGCCCATGCTCCGGAATGGGACTCACTGGCAAAGGAGGGATACTTGAAATCCGAAGCACAACCCATTCAGCAATTGAAAACAAAAAACATCTTTCTCGATGTGCGGGTCACAGCTGAAACGGGAAGCTGGCCCCTGCCTGTCGAACTGGCCAAACCTGTTCATCAACCTCACCTTGAAAACTTTTTTAATGCCATTATTCACGGCATACCATTGAATTGCCCCGGGAAAACGGGATACGAGTGTGCGGTAGCTGTACTAATGGTGAATGAAGCGGTGAGATCCCGCCGTTTACTGAAATTTCGAGCAGAGTATTTTAAGGCATGAATCATAAAAAAATCCTTTCCCGTTTGACAATTTGTCTGGGTGCGCTGACCATCCTTACCACCCTGGCTGCTCAGATCAAGCATAGCTGGGACGGGAGCCGGACCACTCCGGTGCATCAAATTCCCTTAAAAGACGAATACGATCAAAACATTTTCCCAATGGAGACTTACCCGCTGCCGTATTCTACCAGATATACCTGTGGTCCCTGTCATGACTATGAAAAAATTCAAAATGGCTGGCACTTCAATGCCGCCGCTTCGGACAAGCATGGACGCACAGGAGAACCCTGGGTCTTGCTTGAGCCGAAAACAGGAACCGTTCTTCCTCTCTCTTACCGGAAATGGAAGGGGATGTGGAATCCTCGAGAACTGGGCCTGACTCCCTGGGCATATACTCTGCTATTCGGCAGGCATATGCCGGGAGGCGGCGTGGCCGATCCAAAAGAAAATGAATCCAGCCCTGAATCCCGTTGGAATGTGTCCGGGAAAATCGAGATCAATTGTATGGGCTGCCACAATGCCTCAAGAATGCAGAGTCACAGCGAATGGGCAAAACAGGTACTGCGCCAGAATTTTCGCTGGGCATCTACCGCTGCATCCGGCCTGGGTGAAGTTTGGGGAATGGCATCCCGGCTCCCTGGAACCTGGGATATATTCGATGGCCCTAATCCTGATGATACGGAATGGGCGGTTGTCCCATCCGTACGGTATCGTCCCAACCGCTTCGACAGCAAGTTTCGTGTATTTTATGACATCGCAGATAAACCGGATGACCAGCGCTGTCTAGCCTGCCATTCGGTTTCTCCTGTCCTGTTAAAAAAATCCAGCATGGATAGAGATGTCCACTCTGCAGCCGGTTTGAAGTGTGTCGACTGTCATCGAAACGATATCAGCCATGATATGATCCGTGGATATGAGGGAGAAGCAGAAGAGTCTCAAGATCGACACATTGCTGACTTCTCCTGCATTGGCTGCCATACTGGAAAGGTCTCATTCAAAAAGAGCGACACAACGGGAGGCCGCCTGGGCGCCCCGTATCCTAAACATATAGGAATCCCGGCAGTCCATTTTGAGAAACTATCCTGTACTGTCTGTCATTCTGGCCCTTTACCCGAAAAAGGCTTTACCCGGGTGCGAACATCCCGTGCCAACCGTTTGGGAATTTATGGTATCGCACAATGGTTCACCGATTTCCCCCATATCATAGAGCCGGTGTTTATAAAAGATCGTGCGGGCAAGATTACACCCAACCGGTTGATATGGCCGGCCTATTGGGGCCGATTAGAAGGAGAGAAGATCTCCCCGCTCAAACCGGCCGACGTCCAGGCCTCCGCCAACGAAATATTCGATGTTGAAGAGCATATTGCCCGGATACTTGCCGCCCTCCTCATGAATCCCGAGATAGGAGGGATCCCTGCGCTGGTTACTTCCGGGAACGTCTATGAGCTTAATGCAGATGGGGGGCTGGATGTGTCTCCCTATTCCGGGAAAAAACCAAAAACGGAAATTCTATGGGCTGTAAAGAAAAATAGGAAGATTGCTTCCCTGGTTCCGGACTTTGATCCCGTTGCAGAAGAGCTGGATGTTGAAATTGAAACCCGTATCCAACAAACACTCGAGGCTCTGGCAACTTTCACTGATCCTCCTGGTAAACCGGTTTTGGCCTATAAAAATATCATGTATCAGGTTTTAGACGGATACCTGGAAGTGACGGAGAGACAGGAGAAATTCGTTGATACTCCCCAGTGGCACTGGATCAAAGACAACAAAACACAGCCTCTTGCCTCAGAATTCCAGATTCGTACAGTAGCGGCCACAGTAGGATCTGAACAGTCCTTAACCGAGGAGCAGATCGAGCTTGTGCTCAAATCCCTGGCCCAGAACGAAAAGCGGCAAAAAGCCAAAGAGGAGGGTAAGTTTTTCTATATTTCAGGTGGGAAAATGTTTTTGCTTGACGAGAAAGGGCAGCTGACTGCCGCAGAACACTCAGCAGCAGATCCTGTTACCTGGCCCCTGGCACATCAGGTGCGCCCGGCCCAGCAGTCCCTCGGTATAAAGGGGTGCACAGAGTGCCATAAAAAGCGCTCCGCTTTCTTTTTCAACACCGTGGAGGGAGTTGGCCCTCTCAAGACCCAAAATGTTGCGGTGCGATCCGCACATCTCTTCATGAGATTGGATAAATCCTTTCAGAAACTTTTTGGCCTTTCCTTTTCTATTCGTTCTGTACTCAAGGTCGTGCTTTTTGTTTCAGTCCTGATTATCGGTTCCATCCTGATCATACAGTTTGTACTAGCCCTGGGCAGATTCTCCGGAATTTTAGAAAAGAGGAGATAGATCTTCATGTTTGGTATTATCACTCTTATCTCCTTATTTGGATTGACATCCGCTTTAGTGTTCCATCATTATAGAAGGATACAGGCCACAAGTAATAAAAAATCTGCCGGTTTTAAAATAACAGATTACATATCCTGGCTCGCCAGCCGGATATTCAGGCAAATATCCGGACTCTCTAAAAATCCGTTAAAAAAAAGATATCCAAAACTGGTTCAAAAAGTCTTCCTTCTTCGCTATCCGGCAGTAGAGAAATGGAGCATCATCAGTTTAAGCCTGAGTTTTATTTTTCTTGCTGTGAGCGGCTTTATATATGCACTGTTCTTCACTCAGAGTCTGCACGGGTATCTTCTTCTCTTTCATGTTATCCTGGGTGGAATTTTTGCGATTTGTCTTCCTCTAGTTGTTGTCTTGCAGGCACCGGTTTTCAGTTTCTGGTCAGAAGAGGCAGGATTTTCTAACAAAATCCCGGGAGGCCGGAAAAGGACGGGATCAGTCACTTTGATACAAAAAATACTCTTCTGGTTATTTGTTATTTCCGGATTTCTGCTGATCCTTACAGCATTGACTTCGATGCTTCCTGCATTTTCATTAAAGGATCAACTTGTTATGGTTGATATTCACCGGTACGGCGCCCTGGCTGCCTTGCTTTCTGCGATCGCTTTTGCCTATTTTACTTCGGTCGAAGACGGGAAATGATGGAAAAAGATAATCAATCTATCTGCCGTTTCTCCCATTTTGCCATGGGGACAACTTTTGAGATCATGATTGCCGGAAAAGACGAAATCTATGGTCGTCAGGTTTCCCAGGCTGTTTTTGGCAAGATTGATCGAATCGAAAGCCTTTTCAGCCGTTTTAATTCCTGCAGTGAAATCGGCCAGATCAACCATCTCAAACCGGGCCAATCTTTAAAGGTGGGAGTCGAAACTTTTGAGTGTTTAAAAACAGCCGCCCAAATCCATATTCAGACCCACGGCGCTTTTGATATAAATATCGGTTCTCTGGTGAAAAACCATTCGGATACCGACGGACATACAAAAAAACCGAATCCAGGTCAAATGAAGCTAAGATCGGATTTATCAAAATCAACTGGAGGATTTATCGTTCAAATCCAGGAGGCACGTGGCGAACGTGCTTCCGCAGGTGTTGATCTGGACCTGGGGGCCATCGGAAAGGGATACGCACTGGATAAAACCGTCGATATTCTTTCTGATTGGAGCATAGACCGGGCTTTGATACATGGAGGGACAAGTACGGCTTTAGCCGTTGGTGCTCCCCCGAATGGGCATCCAAATAAAATGGGTTGGCCGGTTGGCATAACAGGTGATTGGAACTTCCCTCACGCACCAAAGGAGTATCTTCTGAGGAACAGGGCTTTAAGCGGTTCCGGCACCGAGGTCAAAGGCGAGCACATTTTTGATCCAAGAACCGGCCGGCCGGCAAATGGGCATAAGGCCGCCTGGGTGTCTCATCCATCCGCTGCCACCGCCGACGCCTTGTCTACGGCTTTTATGGTAATGAGAACAGAGGAGGTAAAAACCTACTGTGATACCCATCCAGAAGTATGGGCACTCATCATTGTCGATTCAAAAAGCTATAAAATATTTAACAATAAATTTGAATAGATGAAAATCATAAGGAGTTTCCGATGATTAGAAAGATCTTATTATTTGCACTCACCTTTCAATTGCTGTTCCTTTTTATACAGGGAAATGGAATGTATTCGCAGGATAAGGATAAAGATAAAGTGGTATTAAAGCTGAAATTGCCCAAGCCCATGTTTGTTGGAACTCCAAAGAATATCCGCTCCCCAAACCTGGAGAGGATAACCGGGAAAAGGCGAAAACCTTTCCTGGTTCCCAGGGGTACGAAAAATCTCTCTCTGGGGAAACCGGTTACCGGAAGCGATATCGAGCCGATTATCGGTGAGATGGAATTAGTAACAGATGGAGAGAAATCCGGTGAAGAGGGATACTTTGTAGAATTTGGCCCGGGGAAACAATATGTCCAGATCGATCTGGAAAAAGCCTATCATTTGTTTGCTATTCTTATCTGGCATTACCACAGTCAGGCCCGGGTATATCGAGATGTGATCGTCCAGGTCACTGATGATCCGGACTTTATCATAAATGTCAAAACCATATTCAATAATGACCACGACAACTCCTCTGGATTGGGAATCGGCAGGGATAAAGAATATATAGAAGTCAGTGAAGGCCGGCTGCTCAATCCCAGAGGTGTCAAGGCAAGGTATATTCGCCTTTACAGCAGAGGAAACACCTCAAATGAGATGAATCACTATGTTGAAGTGGAGGTTTACGGCACCCCGGAAAAATGAATAAAAAAGCGGTCTCGACGGGGCTCTTCGTCCTGATTATCCTCGGGGCTCTCCTTTTTCGCCTGCTTCTGTTGGATGTGCGCCCGATGCATCATGATGAAGCAAATCAGGCGGTCAAGTTCGGTAACCTGCTGGAAAAAGGCGAGTATCGTTACGACAGGAACGACCATCACGGCCCCAGCCTCTATTATTTAACACTTCCTTTTACCTGGATTTTTTCTGGCACCACATTTGCCTCTATAACCGAATCTACCCTGCGCTTTGTTCCTGTTGCTTTCGGTATCGGATTCATTCTTCTTCTCCTGCTTCTAAAAAATGGATTCAGTCAAAGAGGCATTCTTTTTGCCGGGCTTTTTGCCGCCATTTCACCATGTATGGTCTTTTACAGCAGGTTCTATATTCAGGAGATGTTTTTTGTTTTTTTTATTTTAGGTGCCATAGCCGCAGGCTGGCGCTACACCCAGAGCCGTTCACCTGGATGGGCAGCAGCAGCCGGATTCTTTGTGGGGATGATGTATGCCACCAAAGAGACCTGTATCATCGCCTACGGGGCTATAATCGGAGCTCTGATATTGACATGGGCATCTCAATCGGGGCCACTCCGCCGAAGGAAGCCCAGCAGCCTGCCAGGTATCGGTCATCTGTTTTTGTTTTTAGGGACGGCAATCCTGGTTTCTTTTCTTTTGTATTCCTCATTTTTTCAAAATCCGAAGGGGATCCTGGATTCGGCCCTAGCCTTTGCGACATATTTTAGCCGGGCCGGGGAAGCCGGTTTGCATTCCCATCCGTGGTATTACTATTTGAAGATGCTGGCCTATTCTAAATACGGGACAGGCCCGGCCTGGAGTGAATCCCTGATACTGGTGCTGGCTCTGGTAGGAGGTATTGCTGCCTTCCGAGTCAGGTCCAAAACGGATTCCAGCCCTCTCTTTATTCGGTTTATTTTGTTCTATACCCTCCTGTCCACTGCGGTATATTCACTGATTCCTTATAAAACCCCATGGAACCTGCTTCCATTCTACATCGGATTTATATTATTAGCAGGAATCGGTGCTGTCATTCTTATAAAGTCATGTAAAAACTTACAATTCCGGTACGTGATTATCCTCGTTCTCGGTTTTGGCGTTTTAAACCTGGGATTTCAGAGTTACAGGGCAAATTTTAAATTCTATGCGGATCCCCGCAATCCTTATGTGTATGCTCATACATCGACTGATTTTATGAACCTCATTAAGCGTGTCCAGGATATAGCTTCCCATCATCCGGACCATAACCAGATGCTGATCAAAGTAATCACCCATCCCGATGAAACCTGGCCACTGCCCTGGTACCTGCGAAGCTTCGGGAGGGTGGGCTACTGGCAGGAGGTCGATGCAGCCGGAGAGCTTGCCGATATGCCGCTTATCATCTCATCTATTGATAAACTAAATGAACTACAACCTCACCTGCAAAATAATTATTTATCCGAATACTTCGGGTTGAGACCCGAGGTTCTGCTGGCTGTACACAGCAGAAGAGATCTCTGGGATGACTTTATGCAAAAGCGGCAAGGTCGATAATGGATTTTTCAATCGTAATTCCTGCGTTTAACGAGTCACTGAAAATCAGGTTTGATGTGGAGGCTGCCGCCTCTTTTATTTGTGAAGCCCGCTTATTGGGGGAGATCATCGTTGTTGATGATGGCAGTACTGATAATACAGCAGAGGCTGCCCGGAGCGCAACAATTTCATCTTCAGTGGGACGAGTCGTGATCAGGCTGGATAAAAATTCAGGTAAAGGGACGGCCGTTAAAACCGGCATAAAAGAAACGCAAGGAGATGTGGTGTTATTTGCAGACAGTGGAACCTGTATCCCCTACTCCAATGCAAAATCCATCATCGAACGGATAAGAGAAGGGGATCTGGATCTGGCCCATGCTTCCAGACGCTTGAAAGAAACGGTGATCCACAGAAACCGGACACTCAAACGAAGGGTATTGGCCTGGCTCTTTCACCAGGCTGCCGTATGGATAACCGGTTTACCCAGGAAGATCACTGATTCCCAATGCGGATTCAAACTGTACAAAGGGGAAATTGCCAGAAAATTGTATAATGAGTGTTTCACCACCGGGTATCTTTTTGACCTTGAGGT
>JAGLWV010000201.1 GCA_023133225.1 Candidatus Aminicenantota bacterium
CTAATCCTGATTGCCCTTCTCTTGGCCCTATCCGGATGGGCATCACACTCCCCAGGTCATCAAGAGCAAGCAGAAGCAGCCGAACCAACCTATATCTTCCCAGAGGAAAGCTGGGAACGGATTGCAGATCCTGCCACAGCCGGATACTCCGCCGAAGGACTGGAACAGGTCATCGAGTACACAAAAACTCTGGACACAACAGGTCTTCTGGTGATTGTCGGAGGCAAGGCTCTTTTGAAATATGGGAATCTCGAGGAACTGAGCTACCTGGCTTCTGTCAGGAAAAGCATCCTCTCCATCCTCTACGGAAAGTATGTGACCGACGGCACCATCCGTTTGAATACGACCTTGGAAGAACTGGGAATAACAGATCACGGTGGGCTTCTGGAAGTGGAAAAGAAAGCCAAGATCGACCATCTGATCACAGCCCGTTCAGGGATCTACCATCCAGCCTCCAACTCAGGTGACAGCACGGCCGACGCCCCTCCCCGGGGCTCACAGCAGCCAGGGGAGTACTTCCTCTACAACAACTGGGATTTCAACTGCGCCGGCTATATATTCGAGAAGCTGACCCATCAGATTATCTACGACGCTCTGGAACGCGACCTTGCCATTCCGATCAACATGCAGGATTTCGACCGCTTGAGACAGCGCAAATCCGGCAACCTAACTCGCTCCCTCTATCCCGCCTACCACATCTGGCTCTCCACCCGCGACATGGCCCGGATCGGCTACTTGATGCTCAGGAAGGGAAATTGGGACGGGCGCCAGGTGGTCCCACGCTCCTGGGTCAGAAGAATAAGCCGGGCCAAAACCCCGCTGGAGGAAATGAATCCGGCCAATTACAAAAAAGGGACACACGGATATGGCTACATGTGGTGGATTTGGGACGGCCCTCAGGCAGTCGGTCCTTACAAAGGAGCCTACACAGCCAGCGGTGCCTACGGCCAATACATCACCGTATTTCCCGCCTTGGATATGGTCATCGCTCATAAAACGGCTGTGCCGCCCAGAGACCGCCAGGTAAGGATGAGCCAGTTTAAGGGAATTATCGAGCGATTGATTGCTGCCCGGATGGAGGATCAAAAGCATAACACATCTTAGGCTCGTTTCCCCCATTTCATTAGCTTTTAGAGCCCAATTTTGAGGCCAAAATTAGTGTATAAGTATTAGTGTATAAGTAATAGTTAAGCCTACAACTAAAGATTAATAGAGCGAAGGCTGTATAAAGTGTATCGTGTTTTGAATTATTTCTTTTTCTTTACTTTCTTCTTTTGCTGGGATGATTCCTTGTTTTTTTGCTTTCCCGAGCCCTTTCCTTTTCCTGCTCCTCCGGCTTCACTCATTCCCTTCTGATTCCTCATTCCCTTCTGATTCCTTATTCCCTTCTGATTTCCCATTCCCTGCTGATTCCCCATTCCCTTCTGATTCCTTATTGCCTTCTGATTCATTATTGCGTTCTGATTCATTCTATTGTTTGAAAAATTTTCCATGGCCTTCTGGCGTCCTCTTTGAGAGACTTCAATAGTATCTCTTATGGCGCCTCTTGCCTGCTCAGGGACTTCACCAATAACTCCATTTAGAATTTTTGTATGTCTAGAGGTTTCTTGATTTATAATATTAAGGCTTGAGCTCGTATCACGGCCTAATGCCTGTGCCTTCATTATTTCACCATAGGCTTTATCAATGTTCACTCTGTATTCGTTTATGAGGGGGTTCAATTCTCCTACTTTTCCTATTCCTACTTTTCCCTGGATTAAACGTATCCTTTCGTTAGCGAATTTGATGTGAAGGGAGGCCTTCTTAAGAGGGTCAGTAGATTTCCTAATCTCTCTCTCTTCAGAGGCTTTATTAACGGTGCTCTTCTGCAAGCCAAAGCCTGTGATTGTAATGAGAACAATAAAGATAAAAATAGTAGCCTTTTTCATTTTTTCCTCCTCTCTTGGCTATTTTTAAAATTCATTTCAGCCTGTTAGCTTTGCCTTTCATTAAACTTTGACATCTTTTCTAACCAAACAGACCTTTTACTTTATTCATCTTGTTTTATATTATTTCATAGCGCCCTTAAAAATGAATCCCCTTTAGAGGTGATTTTTGGGGTGATTTCCTCTTTAATTCCCATTTTTAAAGAGGGATGAAAAAGAGGGACATATGAAAAAGAGGGACACTATACTTAATTATTGTGAATTTACAATTAGAGGGACACAATACTTAATTATTGTGAATTAAGTATTGTGTCCCTTTAATTAATGATGCTTCTTCTTATGATAATCCCAGTGATGTTTCTTCTCTTTCATTAAGATTTCTTCAGTACCAAGATCATTTCCAATCTGAAGAGTTACAGTAAGGGGATTTGTCCAACTGGACATATCACCCAGATCAGCCTTATCTACCCGGATATCAAATTCAGCATAATGATTTTTCTTTTTCTTTTTCTTCCAGTCAATTTTCATATGCTTGATACCACTTTCACCTTTAGGACGCTTGTACTCCCATTTGTTTCCTTTTGCCTTCATTTTGATCGTCTCAGTGTATAAACCAATAGTAACTATCACATCTTCAGAAATATCTACACCATCACTGTCTAAGCCCAGCTCAAATCTCCCCTTCATATGAATCTTATCATCATCAGGTTTCTTCTTGAAGTCTATCTTGGCTTCCTCGAGGACAAAATAAGCAAAGGGAATGGTCCCCCCGGCGTATGAGGTGTTAGCCGAGGTTTCTGCACTGTATTCGCTGTCCACTGTGTTTTGCTGGCTCCCATGGGGATCGGTCCTTGTCTGCACTACAAAGTAATACCAGGTACCCGGATTTAGTCCTGTAACCTGCATCGATGATACGGTTTTATCTATTGTCTGGCTATAAAAGTTATAGGGACCGCCTGAGGTAGTGCTGTAAAAGACCCTGTAGCCGCCTGTATCTCCAGTGTAAATGATCGGTGTCCAGGAGACATCTATAGAGGTTTCGCTCGAAGCTGTGGCAGAAACATCAGGGGGCGCAGTCGTCTGGATATTCCCCCAGTCAGGGTCATTGGTGTTTAATAAATCGCTCAGAGCATCGTCATCCGTATATAATGAGTTGTTGCCGAGGGAAAGGAAATTAAGATTCGATAGATTGCCCAGCTCCGGAGGAATACTTCCCTCGAGCTGGTTGCTACTGAGGGAAAGAATCGTTAGATTCGATAGATTACCCAGCTCTGGAGGAATGCTTCCCTCGAGCTGGTTGCTACTGAGGGAAAGGATCGTTAGATTCGATAGATTACCCAGCTCCGGAGGAATGCTTCCCTCGAGCTGGTTGCTGTGGAGGTAAAGGGACTCAAGATTTAAAAGGCTGCCCAGATCCGGAGGAATACTTCCTGTGAGCTGGTTGCTGCGAATGAAAAGGGACCTTAGGTTCGATAAATTGCCCAGTTCAGGAGGAATGCTTCCTGTGAGCTGGTTGTCTTGGAGTCTAAGAACCCTTAGTTTTGATATATTGCCCAACTGCGCCAGCTGCGGCGGGATTATTCCCGAGAGCTGGTTGCCATCGAGGTAAAGGGCATCAAGATCTATAAGGCCGCCCAGTTCCTCAGGGATGTTTCCCGTGAGCTCGTTACTTCTGAGGGAAAGTTTTATAAGTTTATTAAGGTTGCCCAGCTCTGAAGGAATGATTCCCTCGAGCAAGTTACTGTCGAGGTAAAGAGACTTAAGATTTAAAAGGCCGCCCAGCCCTGATGGAATGCTTCCATCGAACTGGTTACTCCCGAGGTCAAGGACCTCTATAGCAGATAGATAGGCCAGCACCGGCGGGATGTTTCCCGAGAGCTGGTTACTCCGGAGGGAAAGTCCCAATAGTTTCGATAGATTGTGCAGCTGCCAAGGGATGCTTTCCCCGAGCTGGTTGTTTGCGAGCTGTTTGTTTTTGAGCTGGTTGCCGTTGAGATAAAGGTACTGAAGATTTGAAAGGTCGCCCAGCTCTGGAGGGATTGGCCCGTCCAGATTGTTAAAATGAAGATCTATTTTTGTAACCATTGGATTACTATCACAGGTTATTCCATGCCAATCTTCCTCTGTTCCCGGCATGGCAAAGTCATCGCCATCCAGAGGCGGTTCTTTCCATCCGCTATTTACATACCACGAATTACCATTAGTGCTGGTGTAGAGAGCAATCAAAGCTGCACGTTCCGCAGATGGAATAGCTCCATATATCACACCTGAGCAAAAAAGAAGAAAAATCGAAAATAAAAAAGCCGCTGTCGTTTTTCTCGTCTTCATCCTCTTCAACTCACCTTCTTTGCCCAGATATGACTTTTCCCCAGATCTACCGGCCCACTCCTTTGATCTGTGGCATAGATGTTTCCTGAAGTATCCCAGTAGATGAGTCTGCTCATAGTGTGTTCCATTTCAGGGCTAAATCTTAATTCATACATTCCAGGATCGATCTCTCTAAACTCAACACTGATGTCATTAAAATTCAATTTACTGTCTCCGATATAAAATTCAACTCCTTCTCTTTCTCTGTTTATTTTCAGCATAACGGGTACATTCTGATCAAAAAGGCTCATCCGCATGCGCACTCTATTTTGTTCACTGATTATTAAATTGAAATTTCTATCTCCTACACTCATTTCATATGTTGTGAGATTAATGGTGAAGACCGAATGAGCAGGACGAAATTCATCCATTTGAATCTCTGTCACCTGACCATTAGTATTCATCCAGAGAGGTACTCTCAGGTCTCCAATAGATAAAACAACTGGTGTCCAGCCATCTCTTTCCTTATAAGTTTCAATGGAAAGCCGAATTATGTTATTCCCCTGAATCACAAAACGTTGAGTGGTGTCATAAGATTCATCCCAGGGAAAACTAAAGCTGGAAACCAAAACGACCGTTAGGATGCTCATCCAAAACTTTATCATTCTCACCTGCTTTTTAAGGAGCATATCTATCTCATCTATTTTAGTCGCTATTGCAGTAAATAGATGTATCTTTTCCCTTAATGAAAATAATTTACTCTCCTTAGCCTGATAATCGTCAAAACGATCAAAAAAGAATAATTATTATTTGTATTATATTTATGTAATTACTATATGTCAATTATTTTGAGGTCTTTTTTATTCCTCCTCGACTTAAGAGTTCGAGGTTATGTGTTGAAAGTTCAATACAGGCCGAGGTTTTCGTCGGCATAAATGACGAGATGTTCATTGGCAAAGACCATGCCGGGCTTAAGTGACAATTAGAGGGACACAATACTTAATTCACAATAATTAAGTATTGTGTCCCTCTAATTGTCGAAAAACCGTTTAACGTTTAACTCTACCTGATGATTCAATAATTTTATCAAGGTTAAAGATTTGACCCCCTTTTATTGATTAAGAAGTCGCTTTGTCAGATCAACTGCAGATGCGGCATCTGGAGCGTAGCCATCTGCCTGTATCTGGGCAGCATAAGACTCTGTAACCGGAGCCCCTCCGATTATGACCTTTACATTTTCCCTCAAACCCGCATTTCTTAATTCCTCGATTATCTCCTTCATGGATATCATAGTTGTGGTCAAGAGGGCTGACATTCCCACTACATCTGCACGTTCTTTTCTAACGAATTCCACAAATTTCTCTATAGGAACATCGGCCCCAAGGTCAACGACATCAAAGCCGGCTCCCTGTAACAGCATGGCTACTATATTCTTACCGATATCATGTAAATCGCCTTTTACAGTTCCGATTACGACTTTTCCCTTTGATATCACATTTGCTTCAGCTAAAAGTGGCTTGAGAATCTCCAGCCCTCTGCTCATAGCCTTTGCCGAAATTAATACTTCCGGGATAAAAATCTCGTTATTTTTAAATTTCTCACTCACTGCATTCATCCCCTCAACCAGACCGCCGTGTAAAATTTCTTCTGCTGACATATCCTGTGAAAGAGCTTTCTCGACAAGCACTTCTACAGAATCAGAATTACCCTTTTGTACTTCATCTGCCATCTCTTCTAATATTCTCATTCCTTCCTCCTATACAAAAAGATCTATTGAGTATCCCTTTCAAACGAGATAATCATCCTTCTCCATCTGCCTGAGCTCCTCTTCTATCGCCTTCCTGACCTTATCCGGCATGTCTTTTTCTCTCTCCAACATCACCCTCAGCCCTTTTCCCACTCCGTCGTCAATGAAATATGGCTTGATGAAATCCGAATTCCAGGTTCTCTCCTCAAAGGAGCGACTCTCCAACTTCTCGAAGAAACTCTTAATCCCCTTCCCGGGATCTCCTTCTATTTCCCGGAAATATGAACCGTAGATGTGGAGAGAATCACTGATATCCACATATCGACCCAGCCGGACCCGTTTTCCCGTTTTTTTGGATAGGGTTTCCACAATCTTCCTCATGAGGGTCGTTATGGCAATGACATTCTCAAACCATGCCTTGAATAAATCCCGGCTCCGCCAGTGAGTATTCATGTTATAGATATAGCCCCCCTCTCCATCATCACAGAGTCTTCCCCAGATTCGCTGCAGACAGGGTGGGTCTTCTGTAGGAGGATCGAGCTTTGGATTCCAGGTTATGGCCTGGGCTCGCCTCGAATAACCTGTCTGAGTTAGCTTATCAACCATGTACCCTATCTGATCCACAATTTTATCCTCGATCCTGTATTCAAAGAGCCGCTGGTGGTAAGTATAAGTCCAGCGCGTGTCTTTGCTTTCTGCTCCTTTTAAAATTTCCTCCACCGGCTTAACCCAGTAATCGTGCGCACCGTGGACCACCTCCATGACGTACTCGGCCAGCCCTCCAAGTCCGTCGGCAAAAGAACGGTGAAATCGAGGCTGTCCAAAAGGATTACGAACAGTGATGATCACTGTGGCATCACGGCTCGGCGGATCTTCAGGGCGGTCGTACTCTGTCCGGACGCTCACGCCCTTCTCCCAGACCTCTCTAATAGCCTTCTCATAAGCCAGGGGAATCGTGTCCTCATTAACCGTTAAAACAGGAATTTGTCCGGATTCCATTTGTCCTCCTATGGCTTTTATTAGATCTTCCTCAAATCCATATCAATATTCTATTTTTTTCCCTTAGGAGGGATAAAACCATCCGAAAGAGTGTTCATAAACAGCACGATCAGATCTTCTTCTCTCTCGCTCAAACCGAGATCGCCCAGCTCGTCTTTGTTTACGTTCTCACTGATTTCAGGAGGAGGCCAGTTTGTTTCTTCAACATCTCTTGTGTTGTAGAAGTGGACAACATCTTTGAGGCTCTTAAAAAAACCATTGTGTAAGAATGCTTTCGCAAAACCTTTTCGCGGCCTTAAATTGACATTGCGAAGAGTGGGAACTTTATGCTTTCCGTAGTTTGCCGATGCGTACCGGGCATACTCTTCTGTGCTCTCCAGAAATCCTCCCAGGCCCTTGTCCACCCAATCTTTTCCCTGGGGATTCCACTCCTTGGGCATTGAATAGAACGGATTTTTTGGATTTTTCGGTGCACCGAGATTGTCATAGGTAAAATCCGTAAACACTGGAGGGTCTCCGTTTGACCCGGGGGATAAGACATGACATTCTGCACATTTGCCCTTGGTAACAAACAACATGAGTCCTTCAACTTCTTTGCCATCCAATCCCAAATTCTTATAGTTTTCCCAGTTCGATTCATCTATGGATTCCACATCCCTGCCAGCATCCTTTGTTTTGCGCCAGAAGAAATCAAACTTGGAACTGAAGGGATTCACTTCAGAGGAACGTTCGAAGGCGGCAATCGAACGGGCTATCCGCTCATATGCTCCGTCGATATCGTTCTCCCAATCCAGGGACCCAGGTCCCCAGACTTCCTCAAAGAGGCCGGCATAGTCTGAATCCCGTACTATAGTAACAATGCTTTTTTTATCGGGATTGTTCTGCTCCAGTGGATTCAGGAACGGACCCATGGCTTGCTCTGCAAGGGGATCGCCCAATTCCTTTCCCGTAGCTCTCCCATCCCAGAACATTCCTCCGACAAAATTTTCTTCCTCATCCAGATGGAAAACAGGGCACTGCCCGGCATAGGCAGCCGAGGGTGGCTTTCGGTTTCCAAAACGTCCGGTAACCGCTCCTTCATAGACCGCACCGGCTTTGTTGAATTCCTCAACAGGCCCTGTCCAGCCGACCTCAGGACCATGACAGAAAGCACAGTCCTGTCCAGGCGGCAATGAAAGATTTGTATCAAAAAACAGTTTTTTTCCCAGAAGTTCCTTTTTTGTCAGACCCTCCGGCTCCTCTTTCCCCGCACAAAAAGTAAACAAAAGAATCCCGATCAATGCGAAAATTTTCTTATTCACTGTCACTAGAATCACTCCTTTATTGGCATTTTTATCTCTCAAATATTCCTATCTTTTTATTGTAAATATGTCAACAATTAATATATTTATTCGGCAATAAAGTTGTCATTCCCGCGGAAGCGGGAATCCAGGTTTTTTCACGCTGAGCATGTGGCCGCGCAGGGGGGCAGCGTGAAACCAGAAATACAAAAGGCTCTTATCCAGATATTTCTAGATTCCCGCCTCCGCGGGAATGACAATAATGAGGAATGACAATAATGAGGAATTACAATAATGAGGAATGACAAAAAATAGTATGAATACCGGCTGGTTTTTTTTTAACAAACTCTTAACAGATTTTTAACAAACCCATAACAACTTTAATCTCCCAGACCTTTAAATTATTACCGGTGGCTAAAAATGAAAACTAACAGATTAAGGAGGTTAACATGAGTGACATCGTCTTTCTCACTGGAGCAACAGGACTCGTCGGACAAACTCTAGTCTCAAAAATCATGCAAGCCGATAATAACACCTCTCTGGTCTTGCTTATACGCGGAGATTCAGACAGCGAAGTCGAAAACCGTCTTGATAAACTCCTCTCTCCCTTACCGCCCTCCACCGATCCAGATCATGTCCGCAAACGTATCAAAATCATCCGGGGGGATATCACACTAAACCAATTCGGGGTATCAGGAGCTGCCTATAAAAATCTGGCATCTAAGGTAACGCATATTATTCATTCCGCTGCCTCAGTCAAGTTTCATTTATCGCTGGAACAGGCACGGGCGGTGAATGTAATAGGCACCAAGGAAGTGATCGCACTGGCGAGGCTTGCTCAAACAAAGGGTCAGCTCAAACACTTTGCCTTTATCAGTACTGCCTATGTTTCCGGAGAACGGAGAGGATTGATTAAAGAAGATGAATTGGACCGCGGGCAACACTTTTCAAATACTTATGAACAAACTAAATTAGAGTCAGAAAAACTCATCCTTCGATTTTCCGATACTCTACCCACTACAATCTTTCGACCAAGTAATATCGCAGGAGATTCAAAAACAGGTCTGACTCCCTCATTCAACGGTCTCTATACTCCGCTCAAATTTATTTCCAGAGGGTTAGTTAAATATTTGCCCGGATTACATAATACGGCACTCGATGTTGTACCGGTGGATTTTGTGTGTGATGCATTATTCCATATACTTTTTAGATCAGAAGATAGTGTTGGCAGGATATATCATCTCGCCTACGGCAAAAATAACAGGACGACCGTAGGTGAAATCGCAGACCTTGCCGTTGATTACTTCAA
>JAGLWV010000202.1 GCA_023133225.1 Candidatus Aminicenantota bacterium
GGTTCTCTGGACTGACCTTTTGAGCCATCTGAAAATAAAGCATGGTCGCAAGCGGATTATTTGGCAGAGGTTAAAAGATGAAGGTGTGGTTCTTTAATTTGTAACAAAGTCAAGGCAATTATTCCAATTTTATGTATTAAAGTCAGCCCAATATAACTGAAGAGGAAGGATGCGGGCTGTAAAGTAGTCTGTCCCCTTTTTTCTCCTTTTTTGCTTTTTATTCAAAGAGTAGCCTGTCCGCATGCTTTCACTTTCTTTGGGACAGTGCTTAATTTATTATAATTTTTAATTCTTGGGCTTTTTTTCTATGGGAACGCCGTAAGGTCCGTCGGGGAGAAAGGCGACCCGGGGTTCTCTGCCCAGGCGGTGGCGGAGTTCTTTGACAGCCCATAGTATGGATCTTTCAACAAGTTCTTTTAGACTTTCTGCCTCTGGAACGATTGTTCTGGCGTCTGTCCCGGGCAGCCAGGAGGAAGACTCCTCAGGAATTTCGAGAGAACAGTAAATAAGGTTTTCAGGAGGTATCTTCCGGAAGAGGCGTGTCCACATCTGGGCTTCCCATTGCTCGGGAACAAAGTTCCACGAGGGATCAAGAATCATATTCATGAATTTTTCTGTTCCCAGCTCTCCAAGAAGGCGCATCATACGTTTATAATTGGGCCCTCCTATGGGGTCAAGATCAGTGTGGTATGCAGCCAGGATACAGATCGCATTTTCCTTGAGCAGTGGAATACATACCAGTGCACCTTTGGCAGCCTGGTAGTGATTGACTCCTACAAAGCCAGCATGGCCGATAACAAGGTCATATTTATGCTCGACGGGGATTGCGGCATAGCTCCGGAGTTTCCGGACAGAAGCCAGATGAGCGGATTCCAGGTGTCCGGCAAATACTCCTGTTAGTTTGTAGTTTGAGTCGAGAGTGACATTTACGATCATATCGCAGCCGGCAAGCTTTGCTATGTTGAGAGCTTCTTCATGGACCGGATTGCCTTCCAGGACTAGATCTCTTGCATAAGGCGAGTCAAGTATCGGACCACCGTGAAGGAGAAAGGTTGATTTTTCTGCCAGGAGACCCAGGGAGATGGATTTTCGCCCTCCTGAAGCACCTGCCATGAAATGGCTTTCGACAAGGCCTGTGAGAATTTTTATCTCGCTTTCCACATAATTACGGTTTATTAGAATTTCACCTCCAAGTTCTGTCTTGCCGATGGAGACTAAATCATTTGAATTTCTGCAGTCATGATGGATCAGTGGAAGACCAAGGCTGAATATTCTGGGGTCAAGCATTTTCCTGAGTTCTTTATCGTTCATAGGCCGGTGCGTACCAGCAGCCACAAGAAGGCGAATCCGTGATGGTTTGAGGCCTGCTTTTATCATTTCATCAACAAGGGGAAAAAGGATGCCTGAACTTCCTGAGTAGGGAACTGGACGCGTATTGTCAGAGATGACAACAACAGCCCTGGCTTCTGGATTTGCTTGAAGTTTTTGATGGATGAGTTCTTTGAGAGGAAGGCAGTCAATGGGATGCGAAAGAGCATCACGAATGTTTTCCTCGGGATTGGAGAGGAACGAAACTTTTCCCATAGGAAAGACATCCGTGTGGTCGGGAATTCTTAAGGGAAAGCTTATCTGTCCCAAATTCAAAATGACTTCTTTCATTTTAGATATTTTTAATGAGACTGAAATCACCACTCAGCGCTGCTTCGAGGACAGGCCTCATGTATTCATCCACCATGCCGGAGGACAGAGGGATAGGCATGTTTTTAAGTTTCATCTCGAGCTGTGGATTTTTAGCTGCTTGAAGGGCTTTTTCAATATGCGCCTTGCTCATACCGTCGATTTCACTCAAGGTAGTCGGAAAGCCCACGCGCTTGCTCAGGGAGATCAGCGCTTTGGCAACAGCCAGGCCCAATTCTCTGCTGCTGAGGTTTGGAGAGGGTTTGCTCATCAAACCGTATTTTGAAAAAAGATAAGCAAGCTGTTCGAGCTGATTCTGGATAGCAGGAGCAAAAAAGACAGTATAATATGGATTTAGCAGAGCGCAGGCTCGACCATGGCTGAGAATGTCCACAAGGGAGAAACTTGTGATGTGAGCGCCGTTCGTTCCTCCGGTCATGATGGCATAGCCACCGAGGTCTGTCGCCAGGCCGAGGGCTTCTCTTGCCTCCATATTTGATGGTTCACTCACCGCTTTTTCTAAAGAAGCAACAATGAGCTCAATTCCAGTCAGTGCTATATTCTCAATTTTCTCGAATGAAACAGGACTTGCTCCGTAGTAGACTTCAAGACAATGTGCCAGGCCATCAAAAGCTCCGTCAGATGTGAAAGATGCTGACATGGATTGTGTTAAACGATAATCAAAAAGAGCCCGTGGAGGAACAACAGCCTCATCAACGATGATCTTTTTCTGGTTTGCTCTGAAGTCAGTGATGTTGGAATATTTTGTCAGGTGGGCTGAAGAACCGGAAGCTGTCTGTACGGCAGCATAGGGGAGGAGTTTTTTTTCTTGATTGTGTAATTCTTCGCTCACTTTCCCGACACCAAAAAAGTCCTCGATGTCGCCTCCCAATGCAGCCATCACCAAAGCTGCCTTTGTCGCGTCGATTCCGGAGCCTCCGGAGGCAGCAAGCACACAATCGGGATTTTCTCGTGAAATTTCCTCTTTTATTTTCAAAACATCCTCTTTTGGAGAGTTTGGCCGGGAAGAGAGAATGGTCCTGATGGTTTCCAATCCGGAATGGGATAAGGATTTTAAGATGGTCTGGTAGATGTCAGGAGCTCTTTTTTGGAGGTTGGTTACAAGAAGGATCCTCTTACCCAAAGGTTCTGCAAGTTCGCCGATCCTTTCCAGGCAGCCGGTTCCATAAATGTAGTTTTTTCCCTTGAATTCATCGATAAGTGCCCTTGCCTTCTCCTTCAGTTCTTCCATCTTTTTTCCTTTAAACAACAGGTTCAATAATATATCATAAATAAGAATCAAAGAGCATAGATAAAAACATATTACGTATTACGGAAGAGGTAAAGAGTTGAGAACACACTTTGGCCTTATAGGCACCATAACCTCTGATGTGATCACCTTTGATTCCGGAAGATCTATCAAAGGAATTGGCGGTATCCTTTATCAGGCAGCTGTTCTGTGCGGGCTTAGAGAGGACGTTTTTCTCTATACCAATCTCGGTGAGGAATTGGAAGCGGATGTTGAAGATATGATCAGGAGTTGGTCAACACTTCGAAGAGATGGCATTAACCGTGTGCCAGGACCTGGAAACCAGGTCCATCTTCATTACCCTGAAAGAGGAGAGAGAATTGAAACACTGAGATCCGCAGTTCCTCCCTTGGATCCCCGCCAGATTATCGAAGATATGGATAAGCTGAAAATGCTCGTTCTGGTTGTCAATTCTGGCTTTGATATTGAACTTTCAGATTGGCGAAAGATCGTCCATTCAGCTTCTTGCCCGATCTGGCTGGATATTCATTCCCTTCCTTTATCCCGGACACTTAACACTCCGCGTGAATACCTTCCTTTGCCTGAATGGAGAGAATGGGCAGAAGGAGTAAGCTTTATCCAGGCCAACACAATAGAGTTGGCTTCGATGCTCGGCCATCCGGATAAAGTGCCTTCCAGGGAAGAAATGTTTGAGTTCTCAGAGACTGCATTTGAGCTGGGCATAAAGGCTGTATTTGTGACTCTGGGAAAAGATGGTGTTTTGGCTCTGATAAAGGGAGAGTCAAAAACTATCGCCGCTTCAGCGGCAAAAGAAGTCGTTGATACTACAGGCTGCGGTGATGTTTTTTGTATAGGTACGGTTGTAGGGCTGGCTGCTGGAAAGGATCCGCTCACTTCAGCCGCCTTTGGTCTTCGTCTGGCTTCAGAGGCAGTTGGTATCAAAGGAATCGAGGAGACGTTTCTCCTTGCTCGCAATCATCAGAAAAGGAGGTAGAAATGGTTAAGGTAAAAAGCTGGACTCCTCCTGAACACTGGCTGAAGATAAAAACCATAGATCTCCATACAGAGGGCGAACCGCTGCGGGTTATAGTCGATGGTTTTCCCGATTTACCAGGCGAAACCATTCTGGCCCGGCGGCGATATGCTATGGAAAACCTGGACCATTTACGAACGGCCCTTATGTGGGAACCCCGTGGTCACTCCGACATGTACGGCTGTTTACTTACTCCACCAGTAACCCAGGAAGCAGACATCGGTGTCCTGTTCATGCATAACGAGGGATTCAGCACGATGTGCGGTCACGGAATCATCGGTTTAGCAACAGTAGCTCTGGAGACAGGTATACTGCCGGTAAGTGAGAATGAGACCACGATTAAAATTGACACTCCTGCGGGACTCGTTACTGCTCATGCCCGGGTGTCCAATGGCCGGGTGAAAAGTGTCTATTTTCATAACGTTCCCTCCTTTGTTTTTGCCCTGGACAAAATGGTTCAGGTTCCGGGAATTGGCAATGTCTGTTGTGACATTGCTTTTGGCGGAGCGTTTTATGCCTATGTAAAAGCCGCGGATGTTGGTTTAACCTGCAGCCCTGATGCCTATCGTACACTTATAGAAAAGGGCATGGCAGTAAAACGGGCGGTGATGGAAAGTGTCCCCATTGCTCATCCCTTTGAAAAAGACATGAGCTTCCTCTACGGCGCCATCTTCGTCGGCCCTCCTCATGGTGAGGGGGCAGATAGCCGCAATGTCTGCATTTTTGCCGAAGGAGAGGTGGATCGTTCTCCAACAGGTACAGGTGTCAGCGGCCGTTTGGCTATTCTCCATGCACGGAACGAACTGAGTCCCGGCCAGCCTATTGTCATTGAGAGTATCATCGGCAGCCGCTTCACCGGGCGCATCGTTAAAACCACCACCTTCGGTTCCTATTCTGCGGTCGTTCCTGAAGTTGAGGGCTCGGCTTACATCACTGGCCGCCACGAATTCTTGATAGACCCCGAAGATCCTCTGAGAAATGGGTTTATCCTCCGCTAGGACCCCTTTTTTTCTTTTTTTTCAACTATTTTGTCTTTAGTCTTTCTAGATTGAAAGTTTTGTGTTAAAATAATTTACAACGAGATGAAGAGTCCTCTTAAAAGCACATATCTTTCCGATTACCTCAAACCTGCCCAGATTGTTTTTAATCTTAAGGCCACAAGTAAAATTCGAGCTCTTGAAGAACTCCTGGATGTTTTATTCAAGCAAAAGCTTATTAAAAACAAAAAGCTTATTCTAACACGGATCATCGATAGAGAAAGACTGGAGTCAACAGCGATCGGGCATCATGTCGCTCTTCCCCATGCCCGGGTGAACACCGGTGGGGATTTAGCCATTGCAATCGGAAAATCTGAAAAGGGGATTGAATTTGATTCCATTGATAACAAAAAGGTTCATCTCGTCATCCTTGTTGTCTGGAACCCAACACTTCCAGGTCTTTTTAGCCATCTCTTTGCCGGGCTAGCCCAGTTTTTAAGGAAACCCGGATTCAGACAGAGGCTCTTTGCAGCCAATAATAAATCAGAGCTGTATAACGCCTTATCAGAGGTTGAGCTGCTCCTTCCTCAAGAGGATAAGATCATCAGCCGGGCCAGCCTTCTCTGGAAGCTTCAAGAGATCGAGATCAAAAAGATAAAGGCCAAAAAAGAGCAGCGAAAGAAACTGGGAGAGCAGGCTGATTTGATTCGGGAAGAACTCGATCAAGCCCTGATTGACCGCTATGACCGGCTCATGGAGAGATATGGGTTTGCTGTGGCTGAGGTTGATATGGGTGCTTGCCAGGGTTGTAACATCAATGTAGCCACGCAAATGAGCTCAGCCATAGAAGGAAGCAACGATATTTATATCTGTGAAAACTGTGGCAAATTCTTGGTTACTTCGAAGAACAAAAAGAAGTAGCTACCTGATATTCTCCTTAACAAGATTCACTGGCTTCATCACTCTATATACGGGAGCTGCCTGGGGACCTCGACGCCACTGGGAGGCAAGGAAGCGGTCGAAATAATTCCAGACAAAAAGCCCATCATCACTCTCTGGTTCAAGAAGATAAGCGGCTAAACTGCCCAGCGGCTGAGCCGTGCTTATGAAAAGAGTTCCTTCCGGAAATTCTTTTTGAACGATTGAGTATTCGCCCTTAACTGAGTTCATGTAATGTCCCTGATAAAGCCTGGTGGCGGGCTTGATTTCTTTGAGTTGGAAGGACTCAACCTCTAAAGTTACAGGCTCTGTGACTTTCTCCACCATTATGCCGTGCTGGAGGAGTTTTTCTACAACTCCAGGAACCGCTACTGGAATAAGATAACCATACGGAAACCGGATGGAGCGCTTAGGAACAAAATCAACAAAATAGGGGACGGAGTAGTTTCTTTTTTTATCTGTTCTCTTCATTCGCGCCCGCCCTTTTTCCTGGGGGATGGATTCCATTTCATATCCCCGGACTATGATATTCTTTTCGAGAGGCTTAACATCGTATTCAAGGGCTAGCATGTCGTTTTCAGTAGGATTCATTCCTCTCCGGACTGTTTTTTGATCTGCCTTGCTGATTAACTCAACGATTCCATCTTTATTGTTATAGCAATATTCCAGAGTAGAGGTGAGAAAATAATAACAGCCCAACACCCGGGTTTTGTAATCTGCATAGGAATAATTTTCATTAAGAATAGCCATACGGTTCCTCAGCCCGATGTAATTGGTGATGTAGCGCGGTTGAGGACCAGAAGGCCTCCATCCTTTTTCCATATCTTTACGGTCCATGAAGTTCCCGTAGGGAACAGAGAGTACGTTGTATTTTTTCTCCAGGTTCGTTCGAATCGAAGGCATCATTTTTTCCCTCATGTACTTGATAATGGAAGTGTCGCCATTAGGATTCAAACCCCAGACATAAGTAACAGGTTCTTGGTGGTAGGAGCCGTTGGTCGTATGACAGTCAATAAGAAGGACAGGATCCCAGCGAAGAAGGACATTGCGAACAAGGCCTTGAACTTCAGGACTTTCCTGTTTCATCCCATCCCGGTTCAAATCGAGGTTTTGACCGTTATAGCGAATTCCCACTCCTTGCTCAGGTCCAACCTGGCTCCGGCGGTTGTTGGGGCTTATTCTCTCATTGCCGTCAGCATTAAAGATGGGAGCGATGAGGATGACAAGTTTGTCAAGAAAGGGAGGTTTTTCTTTGAGGATTATATCTCTGGCGAGCATGAGGGAAGCCTCTTTCCCTTCTACTTCGCCGGCATGGATGTTAGCCTGAATGTAGATGACCGTTCTTTTATCACGAAGAAGAGCCATCGGGGAAGAGGGGAGAGGCTTGCCGATGATGAGAAGGGGAACTGGTCTTCCTTCTGAGCTGATGCAGAGGGTCTCCACCCTTAAGAGGGAACTCTGGAGCTGAAGCTCTTTTATGAATTTCATGACATCAGCGTGTCTTGAGGTTGCGGTGAAATTGCTGGCTTCAGCCACAGTCAAGGGTTTTTTCTGTGTTGAGGAGAAGGATAGAGTTGAGGAAAGAAGGAAGAGAGTGGAGGATAGAAGGAAGAGAAAAAGGGAAAGATACATAATACTGTGTTTTTTTTGCTTTTTCATAAAGTTTTCCTTTATTGAGAAATTTGGGCCAAGTCGATTAGGCCAAGTCAAAATGAATATAAAAGTTTATATGAATTTAATTTGCCAGTCAATGCGTTACTAATCTATATGAACGAGCACATGCAATGCTCCGGCTTAGTGAGCATTTCCAAATCCTTGATTGGAGAAGGTCTTGGGGGATAGCCTCGCTCCCCTTTAGATTATTAACGCCAGGAGAAAAAAGGGGACAGGAAAAAAGGGGACAGGCTATTTTTTCTTAAAAAGTTGCCTGTCCCCTTTTT
>JAGLWV010000203.1 GCA_023133225.1 Candidatus Aminicenantota bacterium
GCCAATCTCACCACATCGGCTTCGTTGTAGCCCATTCGCGGTAGTTCACTACAGCTTCATGGGCCACTTCTTCGCCGCTGTAGCAATCTTGACTCGTGAATAATCCAGGTTATATGATCAGCAGCCCTTTCTCCAGCATGACCATCGGGTCAAAGGTAGCAAAATCGGCCTGATGGATAAGTATGGTCTCCACTCTTTGTGGCCTACCTTCTCCTTCCTTTGCATGGCAGGCAACGATATTGACAATTTCATCGGACAGACCGGCCTGGGCAACGAGAATTGCCCCTGATATGGGGTGCCGGGCGCATTTTCCCTGATAACTTTTTTGATATGTTCCTTCTTTTGTCTTTTCTATTTCCTGGAGTTTGCCTACATCATGGAGCAGCCCGCCTGCAACAAGCCAGTCGAAATTAATCTCAAATGGCATTTCTTCATAATTCTCTTTCATAGCAGCAGCCAGACCGAGGGCACCTTCGGTTACTGCGATTGTATGTTCGATCAGATTTATCCCTTTTGTCTGGGTTAGTAATGTAAAGGGTATTTTTTCCATCTCTTGGGGCTGCCAGCCTCCATTTTCAGCTGCCTTGACCCAGACTTCGACCACCTTTTCCCGTAAATTTGGATCTTTGATCTTTCCGAGCTGTTGAGCGAAAAGCTTTTCAATTTTTTCTCTCATTTTGCACCCTCTAAGATAGTGTTTTGTATATATTATGTATCTTATGCCGCATGTTAATTATAATCAATGTTTTTTGATTGATATTGCGAAGAAGCTCGTAGCTGATAGCTCATGGCTCATAGTAAGAAAATATGAAGGAAGAAGCTGATAGCTCATAGCTCATGGCAAGAAAATATGAAGGAAGAAGCTCATAGCTCATAGCTCATAGTAAGAAAATATCATTGTGGGGAGCGCAGCGACGAGGCAGCCTCACAATTTTTCAAGTATGGCGTCTGTCATCTTGTGGGTGGACGCAGCTCCCTGCTTAATGACATCCGGCCCGCCGACAAGCCGCATCATATCATATGTACGCACCTTCCCCTCGGCTATGACATCTCCTATAGCGTTGCGGATCCTCTTTGCCATCTCTATTTCGTCTAAATGCTCCAGCATCAGGCATGCAGTCAGAATCATCGCAATCGGATTGACGATCGGCGGGTCAAGCTCCTCATATTTTGGAGCAGAACCATGAGTTGGCTCAAAGATCGCACAGTCTTCCCCGATATTTGCACTGTATGCAAAACCCAAACCTCCGACCAGTCCGGCAAAGGCATCGCTCACGATATCTCCGAACATGTTGCCCGAGACAATGACTCCATAATCCTCCGGGTTCTTGTTCAACCACATCATCTGGGCATCGATGTTTGTGTGCCAGAGCTGAATCTCCGGAAAATCAGTTGCAATTTTTAACGCTTCACCTCTAAGCATCCCTGAAGTTTCTCGGATCACGTTTGGCTTTTCGCAGATTGTCACACTCTTGTATCCGAATTTCTGGGCATGCTTGAAAGCTTCAAGGACAATTCTGTGACATGCTTTGCGCGTGAAGATACGGCAGGAGATGGCCAGATCTTCGCTGGGAGTACTATTGAAAGCGGCCATCTTCGGATGAATTTCGAAGGCCGAGCGGATCTCATCAGGCGGATTTGTCCATTCTACTCCAGCATAGAGACCTTCGGTGTTTTGGCGGAAGATGACGACGTCAATCTCAGGTTCTGTGATACTGTCATTGATTCTTCTCACATAGTTCAGTGGATTTCCTCTGAAAGAGTGACAGGGGCGGATACAGAGGTCCAGTTTAAAATGCTGGCGGAGGCCGACGATCGGGCTGTAATAGACATGACCTTTGTCCTGAAGTTCCGGATCAAGCTCTCTTACGGCCTGGTCTTTGGGCTTGGAGGTGATGGCTCCGAATAGACTTAGCCTGTGTTCTGTAAGGAGGTCAATAGTGCGTTGTGGCAAAGGATCGCCTTCCTTGCACCAGAATTCCCAGCCAATATCGGCATGAATATAGTTCGCACTGAACCCGACAGCATCAAGGATTCTCAGGGCCTCCGGAAGAACCCCTTTTCCAATACCGTCTCCCGGCATAATTACGATGTTTCTCTCACTCATGTTTCCTCTCTTGATTGGATATTTTCATACACGTGAATGCAAACTTAAGCATAAACGGTCCTGATAATAATACCAGATTTAATTTTGGAAATAAAAGTATAAAAAAAATCAGGCTTCCAATTTTCTTGACATGGTTTTGTTGAAAAAGTAGTATTCAATATTCAGTATGGAAAAATGGGGATGGTTCTTGTTTTTTAAGGAGGAGAACCATCGGCAGTTTTTATAAATAATTCAGGAACCCTGGATTACTAATTCAGGAACCCTGGATTATTAATTCAGGTTTATTTTGTGGAGGAAAAGATGGGTATACATTGGCTAAAAAAAGATGAAGAACTCAAAGACCATTCTCTTTGGGGAAAGGAACATTGGGGCACAGAACCGCCCTGTACCATGTATGAAAAAAGGCCTATCCTCGATGCATCAGGCAATGAAGTAGAGGGCCTTTATTCTGCGTGGATTATCCTTAATAATCCCGCTCAGTACAATTCTTATACGACTCAGATGGTCAAGGGAGTCATTGCCGGATTCCAGAGTGCGTCGCTCGATAGAAGTGTTGTGGCTGTCGTCTTTACGGCTGTCGGCGATAGGGCATTCTGCACAGGCGGAAACACAAAAGAATACGCAGAATACTATGCCGGAAAACCCAATGAATACGGCGAATACATGGAGCTTTTCAATGGAATGGTTGACTCGATCCTGATGTGCAAGAAGCCGACGATATGCCGGGTCAATGGCATGAGGATTGCCGGCGGCCAGGAGATAGGCATGGCCTGTGACACAGCTATTTCTGGCGATATCGCCATTTTTGGTCAGGCCGGCCCCCGCCATGGTTCAGCTCCAGACGGTGGCTCCTCGGATTTTCTTCCCTGGTTCTTGAGCATTGAAGATGCCATCTGGAATTGTGTTTCCTGTGAACTGTGGAGTGCCTACAAGATGAAGAGACTGGGCCTCATCAGCCAGATTGTGCCCGTGATCAAAGAGGACGGGAAGTTCGTCCGCAATCCTGCTGTTGTCACGGATAAATACATCGAGGACGGCGAAGTCGTTTACGGAGAGTTCCTCAAGGGAGAAGAAGGCAAGAAAGCAAGGGGGTTCCTCAAGACAGCCACTACTGATTTTGAGCTATTGGACAGTGCCGTGAATAATGTCATGTGGAAATTCACCAACCTTTTTCCGGGCTGTCTGATAAAAACACTGGACAGCGTGAGGGCAAAAAAGAAATTTTTCTGGGATATGGCCAAGAACTACAACCGCCACTGGCTGGCAGCAAATATGAGCACAGAGGCTTTCTTGGGCTTCCACGCCTTTAACTCAAAGAAGATAACGGGCGAGGATGTCATTGATTTTGTTAAATACAGACAATTGATCGCTCAGGGAAAGCCGATCGATGAAGCCTTCATGGAGGCGGTTTTACCAAAACCCAGGGAATAACCAAAACCAAATATTATTGCGAGCGACTGTAAGGAGCGTGGCAATCTCATATAAAAAATTGTTATTACTATGTATATGGTTCTGTTTTGATCAGTGTTTCATATTGAATAAAAGGAATATGTGATATACGATATATGGATTATGACAATCGAATTTTTAGGAGGATGAGATGGATTTAAAAGGAAAAACTGCACTTGTTACAGGTGGAAGCATGGGTATCGGCACCGAAATTTCTCTCGATTTAGCCCGGAACGGTGCAGACGTGGCTTTAACCTACCGCAAGCATGAGAAGGAGGCAAAAGAGATCGCAGACCAGATAAAAGCCATGGGCTGCAAAGGAAAAGAATATAAAATTGATGTTTCTGAGTTTGAAGCGGTCCAGAAGCTGGTGAAGCAAGTTCTGGAGAATTTCGGAGGAATCGATATTTTAATAAACAATGCAGGAATGAACTGGGATGGGGTTGTTTGGAAGATGACAGAAGAGCAGTGGGATGCCGTTATCAATGTCGACCTTAAAGGAACTTTTAATTTTGTCAGAGCTATTGCTCCTCTTTTTAGAGAACAGAAGTCAGGAAAGATCGTAAATATCACCTCCATTAACGCTCTCAGAGGAAAGTTTGGCCAGACGAATTATTCAGCGGCTAAAGCCGGGCAAATAGGCCTGACCAAAGCTGTAGCCAAAGAGCTGGGAAAATACAGCGTGAACGTCAACGCAGTGGCGCCGGGAATGATCAAGACAGAAATGTATAAAGACCTTTCAGAGGAATTTATGGAGAAAGCTGCTGCAGAGACAGTTGTGAACCGCATCGGTCAACCGGAGGATGTGGCCCATCTGGTTACGTTCCTTGCCAGCGAAAAAGCCAGACATATCACAGGTGAGGTCATAAAGATAGATGGAGGCCAGTATATTTAAGGAAGAAGCTCATAGCTCATAGCTCATAGCTGATAGCAAGAATGAGGATTAAGGATTAAGGATTAAAGGATTAAGGATTAAGGGAGAAGCTGATAGCTCATAGCTACCGTCATTCCCGCGGAAGCGGGAATCCAGAGCTCATAGTAAGACAATAAAAAGATATTGATGGTCATATCCGACATAGCACTTCATTTCCCAAAAAATTTATCCGAAGCTATCAGGCTCCTGGGAGAACTTGAGGAAGCCCGGGTTTTAGCCGGAGGAACAGACCTCCTAATAGAGATCAAACAAGGTTTGGTTATGGTTAAAAACCTCATCTCTCTCAAGAAGATCAAAGAACTCAAGGGAATAGAGAAAAAAGGAAACAGAATCCGAATGGGGGCCCTGTCTACTCTAGAAGAAGTTATGTCCGATCCCCTTATCAATCAATATATCCCGGCGCTGGCAGATGCTGCCGCATCGATGGCTTCTTTTCAGATCCGCTCCATGGCAACTGTCGGCGGGAATATTTCAAGTGCTGTCCCCTCTGCAGACCTGCCTCCGACACTCATCGCAGCGGAAGCTACGGTTGAGCTTCACTGTTCGGATTCTTCCCGTGAGGTTTCCCTCTCTGAGTTCTTCACAGGTCCCAGGGAGATGATCTGTGGAAAGGGAGAATTGTTGACCTCGGTTTTTATCCCGTTACCTCCAGATGAAACGGGAATCGCCTTCCAGAAATTCGCTCTTCGTGAAGCAAGTGCTCTTGCCGTTGTCAATGTGGCCTCGAAGCTTACAATCAAAAAGGGGAAGATTGAAAGGGCACTCATAGTCCTTGGGGCTGTTGCACCCACTCCAGTCCTGGCTTCAAAAGCCTCTGGATTATTATGCGGTAACAAACCCTCGGACAGCCTCTTTGAAAAGGCGGCCTTAACGGCCAGGGAAGAAGGAAATCCGATCTCGGATATCCGGGGCTCTATCTGGCACAGGAAGGAACTGATCCAGGTTCTGACCCGCAGAACTTTAGATGAGGCTTTGAGTCAAGTGCAAGGGAAGCTTAGAAGAGGAAAGTGATCTGAATGAAAGAGGAGAGAGGAAAACACCGCATTGTCGTCCTCAATGTAAACAGCGAAGAACACTCTGTTGCGGTTAAAGATGGAGAGACTCTTCTGGATGTTCTCAGAGACAAACTCCGGCTCACAGGAACAAAAAAGGGGTGTAACCTTGGGGTGTGCGGTGCTTGCACAGTTCTGGTGAACGGGCAGCCAAAAAACAGCTGCCTGCTTCTGGCAGCAGCTTGTGAAGGAGATGAAATAACCACCATTGAAGGAGTAGCTGGTGAGGGTGTGCTTCACTCCCTGCAGAGAGCTTTTATCAATCATGGAGCGATCCAGTGCGGTTTTTGTACTCCCGGGATGATAATCAGCGCTCTAGACCTGATCAAGCGCAATCCCGACCCATCGGAGGATGAAATAAAGGAAGCACTTTCTGGAAACCTCTGCCGGTGCACAGGATATACCCGTATTATCGATGCTGTGAAGAGCTGGAAAAAATACAAAAAAACAAAAGAGCCGCCCTCCCGTTCCTACGACTCTGAAAAATTTTTAACGGTAGGCAGAAGCCTGCCCAGGGTGGACGCTGCCGACAAAGTGACAGGCCGGGCTAAGTTTGCGGCCGACTATTATTTCCAGAACATGCTCTACGGAAAGATTCTCCATTCGCCGATACCTCATGGCCGGATCAAAAAGATCGATACAAGCAGGGCTGAAAATTTTCCAGGAGTTAAGCTGGTTTTGACGGGAAAAGATGTGCCTGATATAACATACGGCGTTTCTCCTGCCCGCTATGATGAATATATTCTGGCAAAGGAGAAGGTGCGTTATGTCGGAGATGAGGTGGCAGCAGTCATTGCCGTGGATGAGGAAACAGCAGAGGGGGCTTTAAACCTAATTCAGGTTGAATACGAGGAGCTTCCAGCTGTCTTTAATCCCACTGAGGCTGTCCAAGAAGGCGCGCCTCAACTTCATGAAAGATATAAGAATAACATCAACACACACGTTGACCACCATTTTGGTGATATCGAGAAAGGATTTGCAGAGGCTGATTGCATCAGGGAAGAAGAATTTGTGGGAAATCACGTCTACCAAAATCCTTTAGAGCCCCATACTTCAATCGCTTACTGGGAAAATGATGGATCTACTCTTGTGCTCTATTCTTCGACCCAGGTTCCCCATTATGTTCACTACATGGTGGCCCGCGTTCTGGATATTCCGTTGGGAGACATTCGTATCATCCGCCCGACTGTAGGAGGAGGATTTGGAGCAAAGGCTGCGACAACTCCCCTTGATTTAATCACATCCATTGCTTCGAAGAAGACAGGAAGGCCCGTTAAGATGCTCTACAGCCGCAAAGAGATGTTTCTGTACGGCCGGGGGAGACACAAGCAGTACATGAAATTTAAGATCGGTGTGAAAAAAGACGGCAGAATAACCGCAGTCAAAAGCAAGATATACCTTGATGGGGGTGCGTACTCGTCTTTTGGAGTCATAACCGCTTACTATGCCGGGAGCATGATTCCCACGCTCTACATGATTCCGAATTACAGATACGAAGGCTTCAGGATAATGACTAATAAGCCGGCCTGTGGTGCCATGCGCGGCCATGGAACTCCCCAGCCCCGCTTTGCCTTTGAGAGTCTCCTAAGTATGATTGCCGATGATTTGGGGATCGACCCTGTTGAGATCCGTCTCCGCAATGCTATGGAGGCAAATACCCGCACCTGCAATGACCTTGATGTTCGAAGCTGTGAGTTTAAGTCGACTTTAAAAGAAGTCGAGAAGAAGTCCGGCTGGAGAGAGAAATATGGAAAACTTCCACCTGGTAAGGGAATAGGCATTGGCTGCGGCGGCTTTGTCTCTGGAGCCGGCTATGCGATCTACAGAGGCCAGGTCCAGCGAAGCTTAGAGAAAAAACCGGAAGCGTTTCAAAAAAAAGCTATCTTTCCTCATGCAAACGCTATCGTCAAAGTCAGTGAAGATGGCACTGCAGTCATCCCCCTTATTCTGGCAGCAGAGATCGGCCAAGGTGCGGCCACTGTTCTTTCCCAGATGTGCGCCGAATCCCTGGGGATAAGCCTTTCGAGAGTCCGTATCAGAATGGAGGATTCTGACATCAGCCCGCTTGATCTGGGTGCCTATTCTTCCAGAACGACGCTTATGGGAGGAAATGCTGTAGTTATGGCATGCAGGGATGTGCTTAAGAAGTTGTTTGCCACGGTATCTGAGATATGGGGCTGTAAGCCTCAGGAACTCGAGGCCGGAGAGAATAGAATATTTCATAAGCGCGATAAATCAAAGGATATGGAATGGGCGGAGGCGGCACGCAGGTATTTTAATGAGCACGGACCCCTTGTGGGTACGGGCTGGTACAAACCTCCAGAAGAACTTGGAGGAGATTACAAGGGTGCTGCTGTTGGAACCAGTCCTGCCTTCTCATTCGGTAGCTCTGTCTGTGAGTGCAGGGTGGATTTGGAGACAGGAAAAGTGAAAATAGAAAGGTTTACCGACTATCATGACTGTGGTACCCCCATCAATCCCCAGGCTGTTCATGCACAGGTTGAGGGAGCTGTTGTTATGGGTTCGGGTGAGACAATCATGGAAGAGGTTATCTATGACGGAAAGGGGAACACCCTGAATCCGAATCTTCATGACTATTTGTTGATGACCATTAAAGATGTCCCGGAAATCTTCAGTGGAATCGTTGATTCCTACGAGCCCGAAGGCCCTTATGGTGCTAAGGAGATTGGGGAAGGGGCGACTCTGCCGGTTCTGGCTGCTGTTGCCCATTCTATTGCCAATGCAACAGGAGTCTGGATAAAAGACCTCCCTATAACCCCAGAAAAAATATTAAAAGCTCTGAAAAACAAGGAAGAAGCTGCATGAGCCATCAAAGTAAAGAAAGAGTTGCAGTGAATCGTGATAATAAGTAAAATTTAACGAGAAGAGAGGATATCCATGTTTAGCCTTGGTGAAAAAAGAAGAAAAAAGAAATTTAAATCAGAGATTGAGGTGATCAACGGGGAAATAGACCGGTCACAAAGGTTCGATTTTAATTTTAGTATCCTTACCGTGGAGATAAGCCATTCCATTCCCCGTGGATTAAGCAAAATATTGCCGGGTAATGTCGTTTGTTTTCACTTATTTAAAAAGCATTATCGCAGCTATGATAAAATCATTGGTCCGTATTGGCGAAGGTATTATATCGTTCTTCCTCAAACGGACAAACCCGGAGCCAATATAGCTAAACAAAGAATTGCTGGGCTTGCTGAGGAACACAACTGGGGAGAGGTGTCCGTTGGTATGGCAGTCTTTCCAGAAGATGGTAAAGATACCGATGCCTTACTTGAGAAAGCGATGAGTGAAATAGCTATGTTCCCTCCCTAAGAGTGAGGGCTGCAGTTCGGTGATAATTTCACTGTCCCACTCATTCACCTTGAATAAACTCATCCAACAAAGGGAGTCATACCGATCTGGCATCTTGAAATTGTATGCATGGAAGCTGCTTGCCTTGTAACCATCCTGATTTTTAAGATTTCGGTTTTCTTTTTTGTTTCTCCAGAGTCCGGACAACCTTGGTCAAGGATTCAAGAAAGGGGGTAGGGGAGTCAAGCTTTTTCCCGTAGTCAATGATAGGCTGGAATATGTACTCTATGGGATTTCCTGCTTCTAAATCCATTAAGGTAGAGGGCTTGTGATTACCGGCATTATCTAAATAGGCAAGGCAATTTTCAAGGAAATTGCTTTCGTATTCATAGCCCACTTTTTTTGCCACCTGGATACCTTCCACTAGAATCTGCTCACAGAGATAGCGGGTTTCCTTCGTTCCCATGGCTTCCATCATGGTCAGGCCTGTGGCGGCGCAAACAGGCATCAAGCCTGCGTTTAGGATTGTTTTTTTCCATTCATACCTTTTTATATCGGGAGTAAAGAGCGTCTCCAGGCCTGCATCTCCGATGAATTTGGCAATCTCATTGGCGACAGGCTCATTTTCAGGGGAAAGGGCTCCAATGTAATTGGGAGGATTAAAAAAAGACATCTTGACCGTGCCTGGCTGTATAATCATTCCCGCATAATTGATGACAAACCTTAAGATATCATTGCGGCTTAACTTCTCGGCTGCGCTGTCTTCGTTATCTATTCCATTTTGAAGAATGACAATTTTTTGGGCAGGCTTGAAAATAGGCTTGATTTCCTCCAGGAGGGAATCGAGGAAATTGAACTTAACAGCAATGAGGATATAATCGGCATCAAACTGGCTCAAACTGGCAGTGGAATATCCCGTGCCTTTCATTCTCACATCGAAGTTGTCCCCTACACCAGTTAAGGTGATTCCGTTTTTTTCAACGGCATCGATCAGCTCCTTTCTGAAATCGATGAGAAAAACATTTTCCTGATTATGGGCAAGAAAGGCAGCCATGATGCTTCCCACAGGCCCTGCGCCGATGACAGCAATATTGTGTTCAGGCATTTAATATCCTTTTCCCCTTTTTACTTAGCATTATTCGCGGGTATTATAAAGCAAGCATCTATCTCTTTGCAAATATTTATGTACTCTTCACTCTTTAAATAAATTCTTTGTTTATAAAAGGGAGATGCTTCATTGACATCATATTTTTCTCTGTAATAAAATAAAAAGATAGAAAGGAGGGAATCATGAAGAGACGAGTTAAAACTTCTATAGTCTGTGCCTTTCTGCTGGTCTTTTTCTGCTTCTGGCCGCAAGTTAGCTCATCACGACAACCGGAAAAGAGTTTGCTGCTTAAAGCCATGGAAGAAGAGATGAATCGCTCGATGAAAGGATTGAGCGAGAAAGGCAGTCCGCCACCCTATTTCATAAACTATAACGTTACTGAAACGTTGAGGGCCCAGATCACAGCCTCCTATGGCGCACTGCGCCGCAGTTCAACACAAGACTCACGCCTGTTGGATGTGGAGGTGCGTGTCGGCGATTACCAGCTCGATAACACGCATCGTCTTCGAGGAGGTATGGATTTCATGTCCCGTTTTCCCCGTCCTGTACCTATTGCTGTAGAAGATGACCTGGATGCGATCAAAAGCGTACTCTGGCTGGAAACAGATAAAAAATACAAGGCTGCCATGGAACGGCTGATTCGGGTGAAAACACAAAAAACCGTTAAGGTTAAAGAGGAAGATGAATCGGCTGACTTTTCTAGAGAATCTCCCGAGAAGTTTATCGGTCAGATATTCAAGATTGAGTTGGATGTAGCCATATGGGAAAAGAAGCTCAAAGAATACTCGGCACTGTTCAGTTCTTATCCGGAGATTTATGTATCCAGCGTCTCTTTGTCGGCAGATGCAACGAACAAATATCTCGTCAACAGCGAAGGGACAGTCATTCAACAGGGGCTGGCTCATTGGCGCCTGGGTGTAATGGCCAGTACAAAAGCAGAGGATGGGATGGACCTTTACAAGTACGAATCCTTCGATGCTCGCTCTCTGGATGGGCTGCCCGGTGAAAAAAAAGTAAAGCAGGCTATCGAACTCGTCGTGAAAGATTTACTGGCTTTACGGGCTGCTCCGGTGGCTGAACCCTATACCGGTCCGGCAATTTTATCCGGACGCGCCGCCGGTGTTTTTTTTCACGAAATTTTCGGCCACCGGATCGAGGGCCACCGTCAAAAGAGTGAGGAAGAAGGTCAGACCTTTACCAAAAAAATTAATCAACTAGTGCTGCCTGATTTCATTTCAGTCTATGATGACCCAACACAAAAGCGCATGGAGGATGAAGACCTCAGCGGTCATTACCTCTATGATGATGAGGGAGTGAAGGCACAACGTGTGATTATTGTGGAGAATGGTATTTTGAAGAATTTTCTCATGTCGCGCTCACCCGTTGCCGGTTTTGAGAAATCGAACGGCCACGGACGAAAGCAAGCTGGCTACAGGGCAGTCGGTCGTCAGGGTAACTTGATCGTGGAAGCTTCAAAGGCTGTCCCGGAGGAAAAGCTTCGTGAACTGCTGATCGAAGAATGCAAAAAGCAGGACAAACCATTTGGATTGATATTCAAAGACATTTCGGGTGGTTTTACCTTCACCGGCCGCCAAATTCCACAGTCGTATGCCGTGCGGCCGATCATTGTCTACCGCGTTTTCACTGACGGGCGGCCCGATGAGCTTGTGCGGGGTGCAGATTTGATCGGAACGCCGCTTGTCACTTTTAGTAAAATTCTGGCCTGCGGAGAAAAGAGAGAGGTTTTTAACGGTACCTGCGGAGCGGAGTCCGGAGGAGTGCCTGTGTCCGCCGTTGCTCCCAGTGTTCTTACCGCAGAGATTGAGATTCAAAAGAAGGAGAAATCTCCGGACCGGCCGCCTCTTTTGCCGCCGCCTGGATATAAAGGGAGGAAGAAATGATAAGACGTCACCAATTAAGATTTACTCTTCTCCCGGTCTTTTTAAGTTGTGTGCTCTCAATTGCCTCTGCGGTATCCAACCTTAATGCCCTGCAGCAAGAAGATGTCTTGTTGAAAGCTCTCAAGGATGAACTGACTCGCTCTATGGAGAAGCTCCAGCTAAAAGATATGGAGAAGCCGTATTACATTGAATACGCCGTAACGGATGTTGAGATGCTTGAAATCAAAGCTGCATTTGGTTCGATTATCAAATCAGAGCGAGATCGAAGCCGTCTCCTTCGGGTGGAAGTACGGATTGGAAACTATGATATGGACAACAGCCAATTCGTCAGCCAGAGCTTGATGTTTTCAATATTACCGTCAACTCGTCAACTGGTGATAGAAGACGATTACCTCGCCCTCCGCCGCGATTTATGGCTGGCAACCGATAGGGCATACAAACAGGCACTGGAGCAGCTGGCGCAGAAGCGCGCCTTCATAAAGACAAAAATACAGGCTGAGGAAATCCCCGATTTCTCACGTGAAAAAGCAATAACAGTAATCGACCCAGAAAAACAGATAACGTTTGACCAGAAAAAGTTGGAAGAAGGCTTGCGCCGGTTATCCGCACTTTTCCGCAAGTTCCCTGCTATTTATGATTCAAGCGTGAGTCTCCATGTTAAGACTGCGCATAAATATTTCATCAACAGCGAAGGAACTGTGATCCGTCAGCCAGCTCCACTCATTGCGCTTTATATCAGAGCTTCCACGCAGGCATCCGACGGGGTAATTCTGAAACATTTCATTCCCTTTTATGGAACAGGCCTGGACCAGTTACCTCCTGAGAATGATGTGTCGGCAGCAGTCTGGAAGATGGCTGAGGAGCTAACAGCATTGACTTCAGCGCCAGTGCTGGAGAATTATCTCGGACCGGTGCTGTTAACGGAGCAGGCTGCCGGCGAACTCTTTTCTCAAGTTTTGGCGCCTCATTTTTCCGGAGAGCGACCGCCGCTCCTGGAGCAGCAGCAACTGGCGGCGATGATGCCCGGAAGCAAGCTTGCCCGTCGCCTAAACCGCCGGGTGCTTCCTTCTTTTCTTACGGTTACAGATGATCCCACACAGAAGGCTTATGACAAGCAACCGCTTATCGGCTTTTACAGGATTGATGATCAGGGTGTTTCGGCTCAGCCAGTGAGACTCATCGAGAAGGGAGTTTTAAAGAAACTTTTGATGTCACGCCGTCCTCGGAAGGAAATTCTCCAGTCGAACGGTCACGCACGGGCAATGGAGATAGGTGCTCCCAGCGCTCAGATTGGGAACCTCTTTGTGAAAAACACTGAGGGAAAAAGTCTTGCTGAATTGAAACAGGAACTTCTCGATCTATGCCGGGATCAAGGTCTTTCTTTCGGCTTGTTGATCAAGAAACTTGATAATCCTAATATCTCCGGGAGTGGGCTGTCACTCTCGCCTTTCTCGATGGGCGGAGGACCCCAACAGGAGGGGCTAACCACGCCGATTTTGATATACAAAGTGTTCGTCGAGGATGGCCGGGAAGAAATGGTGCGCGGTGTCAATGTGGGAGAGATGTCCGTAACCATGTTGAAGGATATTGTAGCAGCAGGTAAAGACTACTATGTTAACAACAAGCTGTCCGGTGGAAGTGGAGTGATGGGGGCCTTTTTTTCCTATGCTTCTCTATTTGGTGATGCGGGAGCAACCGGTATTCCTACTTCTGTGGTTGCGCCTTCAGTCCTCCTCGAAGAAATAGAGTTGATAAAACCTACGGGACCACAGAGAAAACCTGCTATCCTCAAACATCCGTTTTTCAAAAAATAGCGTGGATTTATTGAACAGCTTTTTTCTTTTGACTTTAGCCGCCCTATTTTTTATCTTCTATTCATGATTTTTATACTCACAGGTCCTGTGCATTCTGGAAAAACGACTTTTCTCAATAAGGTAATCTATGCATTAAAAAATCAGGGAGTCAAAATAGATGGCTTCTTGAGCAAATCTGTCGGGAAAAGAGAAGAGACTCAGGGATATGATTTATTCGATCTGAAAGAAGAGAAGTCGATACCTTATATCCGGAGAGAAGGGGAGAAGGGATGGCAGAAAATCGGTTCATTCTTCTTTATTCCTCAAGGCTTGGCCGAGGCTGAAAAGATTATTCTGCGTAGAAAAGACTCCGGTATTTTGATTGTTGATGAAATCGGACCTCTGGAATTAGAAGGAAAGGGTGTATGGCCGGCTCTGAAAAATGTGATTTTCCAGCCACACACACACTATCTTTTTGTAGTCAGGACAAATATTCTTGAAGATTTTCTCGGGGTGCTGGGCAAGAGTGAAGTGAAAGTATTCACTATTAAAGATAGAGATGCCTATCCAAGATTGATGAAAGAACTTAAAGAGGCGATAAAATGAAAAACATTTATGCTTATCTTTTAAAGCTGATAGAGAAAAAAAAACCTCTGGTTCTGGCTACGATCATTGAAACAAGAGGTTCAACTCCGCAGGTTCCGGGAGCTTCAGCCATATTTTCTTCCGAAGGACTCCTTAAAGGGACTCTGGGAGGGGGTCTTCTGGAAGCCGAAGCCCAGAAAAAAGCTCTCCTGGCTCTGAGGGGGAGAAAATGCCTTCTCTTTGAATTTGACCTTTTAGCCGATATATCTTCTGAAGAGGGAGCCATCTGTGGAGGCGCAGTTAAGATTTTAATCGACGCCAGGCCTGATGAACACAGAGATACATTC
>JAGLWV010000204.1 GCA_023133225.1 Candidatus Aminicenantota bacterium
GTGGTGGTCGAAGAATTCCATCATACACTCTGTCCAGTGCTTCTGATTTACCCTCTTGCGCAAACCATGAGCTTCACCGTTGTAGTTGAACATGTAGGCCTCTTTCTTCAGGCGGCGAAGGGCCATAATGTATTCGATTCCCTGGTACCACGGGACAGCTCCATCCGCATCGTTGTGTATCATCATAAGGGGTGTTTGCACCTTATCAGCCCAGAAAATGGGGGAATTCTCAAAATATCGCATCGGGACTTCCCAGAGACTGGCTCCAAGGCGGCTCTGGGTTCTCTCGTACTGGAATTGCCTCACCATTCCGCTTCCCCAGCGGATTCCCCCGTAGGCACTGGTCATATTGGAAACCGGAGCACCTGCCTCGGCAGCAGCAAATATATTGGTCTGGGTAACCATGTAAGCTATCTGGTATCCTCCCCACGAGTGTCCCTGGATACCGATTGCTTCTGGATCGATATAGCCTTCCCTGATCAGCATCTGAATGCCGGGAAGTACACACTTCATAGCATCTCTTCCAGGATAACCGTTTCCATACTCGATATCCGGCATCCACATGACATAGCCGTTGCTGACATAATAAGAAAAATTGACTGATGTCCCCGGGCCCGGATTGCGGAAGCGGTGGAGGCTGCTATGGAGGGTCTCATAAATGTAGACCATCAGAGGATATTTCTTGTTTGGATCGAAGTTATCAGGCTTTATAAGAATCCCCTTCAAAGGCATTCCATCAGCACTGAGAAAATCGCGCAGCTCCGCCTTTCCCCAGATAAAAGGTTCCATCTGGTTGCCTACGTCGGTTATCTTCTGTGGCTTTTTAAAATTGATATCACATGTCCAGAGGTCCGGAAACTCATCAAAGCTGGAGCGTGAGAACAGAAGCTTATTTGCCTTTTTTGCTTTTCTCAAAGACCCGAAGATTTTATCGGCCATGATGAGCTTTACAGGAGTTTTTTTACCGCTGACTCGGTCCCTGAAATATCCTCTTGCCATGGTTTTCTCATTTGTGGAACTTAAAAGCATCGGCTTTTTGGGATCGATGGTGATCTCTTCGGGATCAAGCCTCGTATACCGAAAGGAAAGATCATTTTTCCTGCCAAATCCTTCGGTTATCATACGGGCTTTAGAGCCATCGGGCTTTATCTCCCAGATGTCGTAGCGGTCATAGATCAATATCGAGGCATCATTTTCGGTCCAGCCTGCTGTCCCATATCCAGAAGGAGGACTTGGAGTATCCGAGTCTTCCCGTTCAAAGCGGACATCCAGCGAAGCTGTGATATTCTTAATCGTTTTCGAAGCGATGTTGTACACATGCCAGTTTTTATCCTCAAACCAGAAGACATACTTTCCGTTCGGTGAAAGTCTTGCTCTCCTAAAAAGTCGTTTCTTCACCAGGGTCCGCTTTCCGCTTTTCGGATCGATCACATAGATATCATAATAAGAGCCGTCATAGGAGACCAACTTTGTATAAGGAACAATAGTACTGGCCCAAACAACCTTTCCATTCTCGTGCAGCCGGACATCGGGAATGTCTTCATCTGCCAGTTTTACAAAAGTCTTGGTGTCGAGAAAATAAACTGACTCCCAGGTGTTATTCCGTACTCTATTGACCATTTTCTTCTGCTGAGGTTGAGGATAGGGATCGTTCCAGTGCCAGAGGTCAAACTTGGGTTTCTCCTCTTTTTCTTCCTCCTCATCTTCTTTTTTAGGTTCAGGAATCTCTTTAATCCCGAACATCATTACCCGGCCATCCTCGCTGAAGGAAATATCGGATTTATCACTGACAGCCATTCCCTCCGGAATCCCGGCTGTCGACGTGTGAGAAACCCATAAAGCAGCTTTCGTATCTCCTACCTTACATCCATATAGATTAAAGGTTGGCTCATCGGCCTCGTAATCATCCCGGTCGGTTAAAAAGGCCATCACTGTCTCATCCTTGTTTATGGCCAATCCTTTGTAGTTGCCTTTTCCGGCTAAGAGAGGAGCGCTGGAGCTGTCTCCGGGACGATGAAGGTAAATACCATCCGTTTCTGGTTTTTCTTTACTGGAAACGGTATAAAAAAAGTATTTCCCGTTCTCCGTAAAGCTATAGGTCATTACATCTTTAAACTCGGTTTCGCTTCCATCTCGCAGGGACCGCAAAACCAGGGAAGTTCCGTAATCCTTTTTCTTCTCTTTCTTTTTTTCCTCTTCTTCTTCACCTTTTTTTTCTTCTTTTTTTATTTCCTTCTTCTCTTTTTCCTTTTCTTCCTTTTTCACCCCTTTCTCTTCTTTCTCCTTCTTTTCCTCCTTTGGTGGAACTTCCTTAAGATAAGCCACCCAGCCGCCTGCTTCTTCGGGTAGCTTGAAACTTTTCACGCTCTCGACTACGGTCACTTTTCCATCAGAAAGAGCCATGATCCCTATCTTTTTCTTGGGCTTCTCCTTGTCTTTCTTCTCTTTAGCTTTCTCGGCTTTTTTCTCTTTGGCCTTCTTGGCTTTTTCGATTTCATCTTTCGACGGAGAGATCAAGAAAACAACATGGGTCGAATCATAGCTGAACTGAGATCGTGCTGCCCGTTCCGAATCAGTTCCCTCACCGGAGTAGCCGATAGTCTGGCGATATTCCTTGCCGGTCCTTATATTCTTGACAATGAGGTACGCTTCTCCGTCCTGGGGTGTCCCAAGGTAGAGAATCCAGCGTCCGTCAACAGATATCTGTGCGCTCATGATCGACTTCCAGGAGTCGTAATCATCATGGGTTAAAGAACGCTTGGCCGAATCATCCAGCGTTCCGCCTGTTGCCGGAATCATAAAAATAAAGATAAAAATGAGTAAAAACATCCCAAAAAACCTTAAAGATTTAAACATGGGCCCTCCTTTTTGAAAGAACAGGGATGGAAATCAGATTTTTTATTTGCAGTTTTCCCCGGATCTTTCATCTTTGTGTCTTAGCTGAAAAAGTTTATAGAAGAGAGGACTTAAGGTCAAGTTTTTTGTCATTCCCGCGGAACCTGTGCCCGCGCAGGCGGGGTAGCGGGAA
>JAGLWV010000205.1 GCA_023133225.1 Candidatus Aminicenantota bacterium
AGAAATATAAAAAAGGTTTACGTTGTGTTGATCTGTATTGACGTATATGTTAATAGCTCTGGATTCCCGCTTTCGCGGGAATGACGTTCTGAAAATAGATATTTACCTGCCTATTTCAAGCTTAAAATCTATAACATTCATACGACCAGGTACTCCCAAACGTGATGTACTTCTTTAAATAAAGCCTTTCTCCCTCAGCCATTCATCATCAAAAATAGTGCTCAGGTAGCGACTGGCAGAGTCAGAAAAAACCGTAACGATCCGGGCAGGCCTGTCAATTTCCCGGGCTAGTTTGAGGGCTGCCCAAAAGTTAGCTCCACTCGAACCCCCAGCCAGAATACCTTCCACATCAGCCAGTTTTCTTGCCATCAGGAAAGCCTCTTTATCCGTAACCTGATAGATATCGTCGATCAGGCTGAAATCAACGCAGCCTATGAGAAACTCATCGCCCAGGCCCTCAAGGAGATAAGGAGAAGGCTTTATGAGTTTTTTGGAGTGAAAATAATCAAAGAATACAGAACCGGCAGGGTCCACTCCGATGGCTTTTATTCCAGGATCTTTTTCTTTCAGGTATTTCGCTGTTCCACAGATTGTACCCCCTGTCCCGATACCGGTAACGAAATAGTCTATTTTCCCTTCCATCTGCTCCCATATTTCCGGACCTGTGCTAAAATAATGGGCCTCAATATTGTCCCGGCTGTTATGCTGGTCGAAGTAGTAGCCGCCAGGAGTTTCTTTGACAATTCTCGGTGTTATATTGTTGTAGCTGTCCGGTGAATCCGGCGGGAGAGTGTGGTCAACCATTATGAGTTCGACATTCAGTGATTTTAGCAGTTTGATTTTTTCCAGGCTGATGTTGTCTCTTACGACCATTTTGACTTTATATCCCTTAATGCCACAGACCACAGCCAGAGCCGCAGCCGTGTTCCCTGAAGAACTGTCGATGATCGTATCTCCTGGCTTGATTCTTCCCTCTTTCTCAGCTTTTTCGATCATGTACTTGGCAATTCTGTCCTTTACGCTTCCGATGGGATTCATGAACTCCAGCTTGGCAAACATATCTGTCTTTAATCCCTTTGTGACTCTCTTCAATTTGACCAGAGGCGTATTGCCGATCGTTTCAAGGATATCTTTGTGAAATTTTTCTTCTCTCATTCTTTAATCTTTCTTTTCTAACATTTTCAACCGTTGATCCAGAGCATATTACCACATGATCCCAGCTTAATACCGCCAGCTTTTTAGATCAGCTCCAGGCGGGGCGGTTTTAAGAATGCGCTCCACAATCTCTGGAATAAACATCTGATGGTATCTCAAACGTGAAATCGCATTCGGTCTTGTATGGTCCCCGTTCCAGCAGTGCTCAGCCCTGTCTCCGTAATCCACAACTCCATCATAATAAGGATCTTTTGTGCTTTTGAGAAAATCCTCCGTCAGGTAAACAGCATTGTTCAGATAATAGTTGTCCATATCTCCACAGTAAATACGGATCTTCCCCTTTAGCTTGGGGCCGAGGATCTTCCAATCGCGCCTAAGAATATAACTCAAGTCATAATTCTCCTGCCAGTATTCGGCGACCGAATGGTCAATCTCCCCTG
>JAGLWV010000206.1 GCA_023133225.1 Candidatus Aminicenantota bacterium
GACCATATCCCCAATTTTTAATCCCGCGCTTTTTGCCATCCGTGTTCCAATCAGAGCAGGAATTTCACCATTTTCCTGGACCAGAAATTGTGAGGGGAAATTAACCACTGTCTGTGCAGGATCGATCCCTTTAAGGAGAATAACCTGCAGGCGGCCTTCAGGATAAATTGTCGCTTGAGCTATGAGCACAGGTGTGGCTTCACCCTTGTCGATTTTATTCTGTATGGGATCGGGAACGGTTCCATGGGCATCCTCCAGTGTGAGAGGATCAAAGGGATCATAACTTTCATGCCAGTACTGACCTCCCCCGTATTCAACATCGATTTGGGCATCTTTGATTTGATCGCCCATTCCTTTATAAAGGCCCTGAAGCCAGATGATGAGCACGAAAGAAAGGGACAGCACCACCACATTCAACCAGGTCCTGAGTCCCGCTCCCAGCAAATTCCGCAGCGCCAATTTTGGGATGATCATCAGTTATCTCCTTTGCTACTTTTCTGTTCATAGACCTCATCCTTGGTCACTTTCCCGTCAACCAGAGTGATCTTCCGCCGCAGGTATTTGATGACCTTTTCGTCATGGGTGGCAAAAATAAAAGTGGTGTTCAGCTCATGGTTCAGCTCTACCATCGTATCCAGAATGTTGAATGAGTTCGCCGCATCCAGGTTGGCTGTGGGTTCATCGGCAAGGACGATGGATGGTTCCTTGACAATAGCCCGGGCCACGGCCACCCTCTGGCTTTCTCCTCCGGATAACTGGGCGGGTTTGGATTTGGCTCTGTCCGCCAGTTTGACCCACTCCAGAGCCTTCATGACCTTTTCTTTGCGTTCTTTTGGAGACAGACTAAGGAGAAGCAAAGGAAACTCGACGTTTTCATAAACAGTATAGACAGGAAGCAGATTGAACGTTTGAAAGATAAATCCGATGTTTTTGTTGCGCAGCCATGCGGCCTGTTTATGAGATAGGTCTTCAATTTTTTTACCCATAACCACCGCGCTTCCTTCAGAAGGTGAGTCTAGTGAGCCTACGATGTTGAGAAATGTCGTTTTTCCCGAACCGCTCGGGCCTACAAGGCCGGCAAACTCGCCCGATTTGAATCCAAGATTCACTCCGTTGAGGGCATACAGTTTTGTCTGGCCCACGGGATAGATTTTAATAAGCTCTTTTGTTTTGATCTGATACGAATTATTATTCATTCTAACCTCACTTTCTTATATATATAATACTCTTTTTTCATATAAAATATTCTCAATAATTAAAGATAATCATGACTTGAAATCCCTTGCCTGCATAAAGACTGTTCTCCGGCAGGTTCTGATAGATCTGGAATTGTTCAGGATTCCAGAAACCGATGATGTTGATTGTCCATCTGTCATAAGTCCGGCGCCAGTTGAGAAAGCTGTAAAGATCTCTATTATCCCAATCATAATAAAATATACAACTCAGATTATCCAGAAGATTCAGGGGATAACCCAGTGATAGGGCTGAAAACGTGATGCTTTCTCCTGATCTTAATGCTTTTGTGCTGCTGGTGAAAGAAAAAAACTCACCAATAACATTCAGGCCGTTTCCAAGACCAAAGGTATAGTCGAGACCGATATTAAATGCTCTTTGCCAGGTGAAGGGAAGGGCTTCGCTGCTTTGGTGTGTCAAGGTGCCCTCAAACCAGAAGCCGACTCCAAGATCCCATTTACCATCAAGGGCAAATCGATTTTCCGGAATAGAGGATTCGACAGGAGTAAAAAGGGCAAATGGGCCCTGGTTCGGATCGATATTCCGGTGGTGGTAGGAAATGGCCCCCTCACCGTTTCCAAGCGGAAGCTGGATGCGTCCACCGAATTCTGCAGATTTAGAGCTGGAAGGGAAAAATTCCCATCCTTTGAGCTCATCATTACCATAAAGCCCCCATACCCAGATGTTCGTATTGTCGAGAAAATAGTATCTCAAGAGAAGTCCATAAACACCGTCTGTAAGCTGTAGAGGATCTCGGGGATCGATACGGTCGAACCACATCAAAGGTCTCAGGAGGGAGGCCGATCCGAAGTTGATTTTCTGCAGCCCCAATCTGGCTTCGAACCGGGATGAGGAATACCGGCCCCACATCCTGTAAGGGTCGATCTTGCTGTCGGTCTTTATGTCTGTAAATGAATGTATGTGTGCTGTTCCGTAAGCGTTTAGCGAGAGCTCGAAATCCAAATAGTGATTTTCTGAAAGGGATTTTTTAAAAGAAAACTCAGGAATGTACCTGAGCCCAAAGAGGGGTTTGGTAATACTGTCTGTGTTAAATGTGCTCCATCCAGAGATCAGACCTTTAAAGCTAAAGGTCTGGCAAAGCAGTGCTTTCTGAAAAAACAGAATCAAGCATCCTGTTATGATCAATCTAATAATTCTGGATCTGACGAGATTCACCTTTACCTCTCTTTGTTTGACAATATTCCGTAAAAGAAATAATTTGTTAATTCTGAGATTAAAGCTTGAGGGGATTCATACATATTCAAAATCCTTTGATCAACAAGCATTTCCTGCATTCGATCCAGGATGTAGAGGATAAAGTGTGGATTGATATCCTTGCGAATTTCACCCTTCTTTTGAGCCGCAATCATATCATCGAGAAAAAGCCTGAAATTTTCCTGCTTTTTTTTATGAATAAACTCCGCCACTTCGTCTATAGAGTTCTGCATCAAATCCCCAAGCATCTCCTGGCTGAAATCTTTACTTGATTCCAGCTTTAGCTTGATAATTTCCCCAGCCTTTTCGGAATAGGGAATATCTTGAGCAAAGATATCCCGATAGCGTTTTTCTGCATCTGCGTATATTTGTTTGAGGATGAAAAGAACCAGATCGATTTTGTTATCGAAATATTTATAGAAAGTCATCTTGCTGACACTGGCTGTAGCACAAATTTCCTCGACTGTAATCCGCTTTATTCCATAGCGCATGAACAAATCGCGGGCGGTTTCAATAATTTGATGAAATTTTTTGCTCTTAATAGAGCCTTTGATTTTGTTCATTGTTAATCTTGATTTAGACTAAAATTACTAATTCATACGAAAATAGTAATTTCAAACACATTACGTAATAATAATAATGATACAGTATATTTTTGTCAAGGCTTTTCCGAGTTTTTTTTTATTCTATAAATATTCTCTTCATAAAATAATTCAAATCATTGATAGATGAATCACTAAACCTTTGAGGAAAAAGGATTTAACCACTGCTGAAGGAATAACCTGTCTCGACAAGAGCCGTTAACAACCGTAGTCATGGTAGTATTGACCCTGCTGTTTTACCTGTGGTACTCTCATTTCTGGATGTCGGTGGAAAGTCATCGTGGAAAACTGGGAGTGATTTATCGCAAGCAAATAAAAGGAAATACTTATAAATGGGAAGCCCGAAAAAACATTAAAGAAATGTAATTAGCTAGGTTCACCTCTATAGGGTGGCTCCATTTTACAGGAGGAAAAACGTGAGAAGATATTGTACGCTTCTTTTTATATCACTGCTTTTAATACCGGTTCTATATGCTCAAAAAGTTGATATCTACAAAAGACCAGAGCACTTTGAAAGAAGCAGAGATTATGATGTGCTTCATTACAAGCTAAAATTCAGATTTGATGAAGAAAACAAAACTTACTGGGGAGAAAACACGATAACTTTAATGCCGTTTAAAGACGACTTTCAAAAATGTGTGCTTGATGCAGTTGATTTTATAGTAACATCTGTGACCGGCCAGGACGGCATTTCTCTTAAATTCGAACGGACAGATAAGCATCTTATTGTTTATTTATCTAGAGGTTATAGCTATAAGGAAAAATTGTTTTTTGTTGTCAAATATTTTAAAAAAAAGCCAAAGACCGGCCTTCGATTTATTGAAGCAACTCCGGATAATCCTGCCCAAATAACATCATTCTCCTGGCCGGAGAAAGCCCGCTATTGGTTTCCCTGTTATGATTTCCCCAATGATAAGGTAACCAATGAGCTTATTGCTACAGTAAAAAGCAGTTATAAGGTCATTTCAAACGGAAGGCTTATTGGAGTGACAGAAGATGAAAAGAATAACACCCAAACATATCACTGGTCCCAGGAATTACCTCATTCAGCATACCTTATTATGATGGCTGCAGGCCCCTATGAGATCATCGAAGATTCTTTAGGTGATCTTCCAGTTAATTACTGGGTTTACAAAAAGGATGTGCCTAATGCTCTGAGATCTTTTAGGAAAACTCCGAAAATGATTGAATTCTATAATAAAATATTTGGATTTAAATATCCCTGGGCTAAATATGACCAGGTCTGTACAGCAAGCGGCGGAGGAATAGAAAACACATCGGCAACAGGATTAGGACACGGTACAATTCATGACGAAAGGGCAGAACAGGATTTTTCCAGTGATGGCCTTGTCTCTCACGAGCTTGCTCATCAGTGGTGGGGAAATACTATCACAGAAAGAACATGGAGTCATGTCTGGCTCAGCGAAAGTTTTGCCACTTACTCCGAATATCTTTTTACCCAGTATGACCGGGGTGAAGATGAAGGGGCTGTAAATCTTTTAAGGAAAAAGAACCGTTATTTAAACGAAGCTCGTAATAGGTACATAAGACCACTGGTTTTTAACAGGTATAACAATCCTTGGAACATTATGGACAGCCATTCCTACCCTAAAGGCGCAACCATTCTCCATATGCTGCGTTTTGTTATGGGGGATAAATCTTTTTTTCGCTCACTTCAACATTTCCTTAAGAAACATGCCTTCCAGGTAGTGGATACTCATGATTTAGAAATCGCGATTAAAGAGGCATCCGGACAAAACCTGGATTGGTTTTTTAAACAGTGGATTTTCAAGCCCGGGCATCCGGTTTTTGATATAAATCAAATCTGGGATAAAAATTCAAAAAAACTCACCCTGAAAATTATTCAAACCCAGGACACATCAAAAGGTATTCCTATTTATAAAACACCTGTATTAATCGGAATAATGACACCTGGAAAAAAACTTATAAAGAAAATATGGATCAAAGATAAAGAGAGTGTCTTTGAGTTTGAGGTAGAACAAAAACCATTGCTGGTTAGATTTGATGAAGGGAACTTTTTATTAAAAGAATGGACATTTAATAAAACTCTTGAAGATCTGCTCTATCAGCTTAAAAACGATGATGTCATTGGCAGAATGTGGACAGCTTCCGAACTAATAAAATTTAAAAGTGACAATAAAACCGCAACGGCATTGCTGGAAAGCGCAAAAAACGACCCTTTCTGGAATGTAAGAGCAAATGCAGTTAACGCCTTAGAAAAATTGCAGCGAATTGAAGACCCCCAATTTTTCAAAGAAAAATGCAACGACAAAAATTCAAAAGTCCGAACTGCTGCAGTAAGAATTCTTGGGAATTATAAAAATCCAAAAAATGTCAAATTCCTTAAAGACCTCTTCAAGAAAGAAAACAGCTATCTTGTCCAGGCTGAAATTTTAAGGGCAATTGGAAAATTGAGAGACAAATCCCACGTAACATTCTTAGAAAAAGCAGCTCAAGTAAAGTCCCCGAGAAACATTATAAAAAGGGCTGCTAACCGGGCGATTGAAGAAATAAAAAATATCCGATAAAAAAACCTCCTTGTTCTCTTCTTAGAATACCTTCGGAAAAGAGTCAATCCTTTAGAAATTTGTTATATAGACAGGATTATCAACCACCTGAAGCTTACTTTCTTTGCCGGACAGCCTCCTCTCAAGTTGTCCAGCAGCACCTCTTAATGGCTGCCGAGGAGAGGGATTAGTATTTCTGAGGGCCTCAGTGGTTCTTTTCTGTCGATTTTGAGAGAAAAGTCTATTTTACGGCTGTGTGTTAGACTGTTTTTCGCGAATTGTTGCGATTTTATGGCTAACTGTGGTACTCTCCCCTCACGATGTCAATGGAAAGTAATCATGGAAAAGTGGGAGTGATTTGTCGCAAGCACAAAAAGGAAATACTTGTAAACCGTAAATACATCTATCATTTCAATCAAAAGAATGGAAAATTCTCCCTAAAAGATGTCGAACCTTGATTATTCACGAGTCAAGGTTACTGCAAATGTCAGACTGTTTGATTATTGGCCTCTCATGATAAGGAGAGGTACCTTAAGAGGAATGTTAGAAACTGTGTTCAAATATTAAATTCTAAAAGGAATAGTGAATGAAAAAATATGAGAGAAAGGAAAGAAAGAAAAGAGAAAGGAAGAAAGAGAGAAGAAAGAGAGATAAAAGAAAAAGAAGAACTATAACGTAAACCTGGAGAGTTTCAAAAGAGATTTAACAATTCTGTTATTTTCATATAAGAGCATTGAACATGAAAGCGGATGACCGAGGGATAAAAGTTCCCCATCAACAAAGGAGAGTTCATTTGAAAAAAGGAAGAGCCCCCATCGTTCCGTTCGAGAGTCCGGGGCAAACATCGGATCCTGTCAGAATCTACATGAGAGAGATGCGTAACATTCCGCTGTTAACAAGAGATGGAGAAATACTCGTAGCAAAGGAAATTGAAAGGGGAAAAGAAATAATTATTAAAGCCCTTTCAAAAACACGATATGTCCACAAAGAAATTCTTTCACTGGAAGAGAAACTAGCTGAAGATGATGAACTCATCCGAGTTGTGTTCGATTCCAGCGAAGATGAATGCGCAAAAAGAAAACTTGAGAAAAAAAAGAAGATTTTGGCCAAGATCAATGAACTCAGAAAATTAAACATCCAACTCAAAAAAATCCCTGCATTAAAGAAATATGCTAGTGCCCGTGGGCGCCTTATCGTCAAAATGAGCCGCATCGTCAGGGAACTTAATATCCGCTCACCTTATAGAGAAAAGATAATTAAAAGTCTCAATGAGACATTAAAGGTCATCAATGAATTTGAAACAAGTAAGCAAGAGCTGAATACCTCTTTCAACAAAGCTAAGGGAAAAAAAGTGGAAGAGGAATTGAAACTCAGGATAAAAAAAATCAACAAGCTTTTGAGAATACACAAGAAAGAAAGCGGTCTTGATTCACAGGGATTAAGAAAAACACTGCAATCCATCGCCAGAGGAAAGCAGATCTGCGATCAAGCAAAGAAAGAGCTTGTCGCCTCTAATTTAAGACTCGTGGTTTCTATAGCCAAGAAATACATCAACTACGGACTCCAGTTTCTTGATTTGATCCAGGAAGGGAACATAGGCTTGATGACAGCAGTGGATAGATTTGAATACCAAAGAGGGTATAAATTTTCAACTTATGCGCATTGGTGGATAAGACAGGCAATAACACGTGCAATTGCTGATCAGGCAAGGACGATAAGAATCCCTGTGCATATGATCGAATTCATTTACAAGTTAAATAGAGTATCAAAAAACCTTGTCCAGGAAAATGGCAGAGAACCAACAAGCGAAGAGATTGCAAAAAAGATGGATCTGCCCGTCAGTAAAGTACAAAAAATCATGAAAATTGCCCAGGTACCCCTTTCACTTGAGATGCCAATAGGAGAAGGGGAAGAAAGTCATCTGAGTGATTTTATCGAGGATAAGGATATCCTTTCGCCTCCCGATGAAGTCATTCATATTAATTTGAAAGAGAAAATTGAGGAAGCACTGGAAACTCATACCCAGAGAGAAGCAAACGTTTTAAAAATGAGATTTGGACTGGGAGACGGCAACGAACATACCCTGGAAGAAGTCGGGCAGCAATACAAGGTTACGCGTGAGAGGATCAGGCAGATCCAAGAAAAAGCGATAAGGAAGTTAAAGCGTTCTAGATACAGTCGAAAACTAAAGTCCTTTACAGAATAGGTGGGTTTGATAAATTACACGACTTCCGATGCTCAGAAATCCCAAGCCTATTTTTTTTTGGCAATAAGGTGGACTACTCTCATCTTTATGGATTCCGGAAGTATGTCAACAACCACAAAATGATTGACCGATCCCATCTTTCCATACTGCTTATGAAGGCTGGCGCCTCCTCCACCTGTGATCGTATATTCAACACCTTCAAATGTGGCAGTACTGTAAGCATGGATATGCCCACAGAATACATGGTCTACCCTGTGTTTTGACATCAGTTTCACAAAAGGACCGGACATCTCTTGCTCCATGGAATGATAACTCCATCTCTCAACTTCATATGGAGGCAAGTGGATAAAGACAAATTTATACTGCTTATTAACTTCCAGCCATTTGTCAGCCATCTGCAGCTGTTCTTCCCAAGGGAGAGCACTCTCTACCCCTGTATTGTCCATAATGACAAACCGGCAATTACTGACATCAAAATGAAAAATCCTGGAATCTTTCCCGCCAAAAGTATACTCGTATGGCAATCCCCCGCTTCTGACATCATGATTACCCACGACTGGTAAAAACGGAAACCGGGCAAACTTGTCCAAAGGCTGAAAGAGGTACCCATCCATACTCATGGAATATCCATAACGTGTGAGGTCGCCAACATTGACAGCAAAAAGCGGATCCCACCTGTTGATACTCTGTAGCACGGCCTTCCAGATCTGGAGGTTGCTCCGGGTATCTCCAAAAACCACAAAACGGAAACCTTCATTTTCGTCCACCCTGACATTCCTGATCTTCATGAGAACATTATTAACATGGTATCTATCGCCGTATTTAGACAGATTCCCTTGAATCTCTTCGATGGTTTCTATCCTTCGAGGCTTATAAGGACTGAGCATGGACTGCACTCCTCCTGCCGACCGGATTTCTCCTTTTTCGGTAAAGGACAGTATCAATCCGTCCCTTGCATCACCGAGCTGAACAAACATCCGCCGCCCGCCCAAGGATGCTACGGAATAAGCCCTGGAAGGCCTTTTTTCAAAACCGAAGAAGGGAAGTCTGTTTAACACCGGTTCGGGAATCTGATCAGGTAGGATTTCATAAATATTGCCTTCCAGAAATATTCTTCCCATATTTTCAGTCACATCATCGATATAGGAACTTATTTGAATGATCTTCCCATCAGGAAGGAAAGAAAAGGTGTACTGGTCTTTCTCTCCCATCATTGTTTTCACTGACCACGAAACTCTTCCCCTAGATTTATGTTTCCGGATATAAAGATCCTTGGACACAGGAATTATCTTCTTAAACTGTTCCGCTACAGCAGTCGGGAGTTTTTTGAAGGGAAGAGATTCCAGTCGCCTGTAAAACTTTGGGTCAGCATAGGTGTTACCGGCTGGCTCAACAACTTCCTCAAACGAGACGATGCCGGAGGGCTCGCTGATATCCGGCTTCTGGGAAAAGAATAAAATCCAAAGAATTAAACCGGTGACAGCAATCCCAAGTACCATTAATATTTTTTGACTTTTCTTCATAATTCGATCCTTGATGTTTTGTAATTTTGGCGATTAAACATTTTTCTTAACACAAACTAAAAGAACTAGCAAGGGCGTATTTTTCAGTTGTCAAGACAAAGTAAAAATGTCCGGTTTTCGGCAACGTAAAAATTTCCGGTTTTGATATCAACTATTTGGGGTAAAAAGGGGACGGGACACGGCAATTTATTCATAATCAGTAGGTTAGATTAAATATAGCTTAAAAAAACAAGCTTAAATGATAATTTGAGGGCTCCAAAAATTTAGTTTAAGGCCTAAATTCACCAGTGAAACAGTGGTTATCTTATTGATTAAATTGTAATTAGCGAGGCCCGCCCCCCCCCTTTTTTCTCCGGTCACAAATTCCTTTTATGTTTTTCCCAGCTTTTTTGATTTCTTTAATTTCTTTGCTTCCTTTATCTGAAAGCTGATAACTTCCAAACCTTTTAATAAAACCAAGTCAACGTCTCTTCTAAAAGATTCCACAGTAGGTTCAATCAGAACATCCGGCTGGACGCCATAACCGACAAATTCCCGGCCGTCCGGATAAGTGCACCGAAGTGAACAGACTCGTGCTGCCCCTCCGCCAGGAAGATTGAATTCAATCGGTTGGCCAGTACTGCCATGAGTTCTCTGACCGACTAGAGAAACATGATCCATCTTGTCCATAAAAATGAGTAAGTCTTCAGCAGCTGAGCCGGTATTATGGCTCGTGAGTATCACTAAAGGTACTAGGATTTTTTCCACATCTGTCGGTTTAATTTCTTTTACCGGTTCTTCATACCAGGCATCTCCTTTGTAGTAAGGGCCGACTTCTTCATTATCCGGATAATATTTTCCCCAGGCTTTATAAGCACCCCGATGTTCCCGTGTTTTCCACTTGAAACCCTGGTAAGGTTTGTCTGTAAGATGATTGAGGATAGCGCTTACTATGTTGTCACTGCCTCCTCCATTATAGCGTAAATCGATTATCATTCCTTTAGCTGTTTGTAGTTTCGGAATTATTTTTTCAAATTCTTCAACTATTTTCATGTCTCCAAAGCTGTTTAATGCAACATATGCAATTCCATCTTCAATCCATTTCCATTCAAGTAATTCTCTTTTTTTATATGAGGATACCCATTTTATCTTTCTTGATTTTCTATCTCTTATTAAATTGATTTCCTGAATATCACCAGCAGTAGTTTTTACAGTAATTCGAATGGGACTTCCTGCCCGTCCGACCAGAAGTCCATAACCCTTGTTTTCATCCCCCCTGATGCCATTATCCCAGAGAATATGTTCAGTTGAACTGCAAATAAGAGGGAATACTTCACATTTCAAGTATTCCATAATTTCAATACCATCGACCTTGAGAATCTCTGAACCTAAAGGGATTTCAGCCTCTAGAAATGTGTCCACAGCGTGAATAATCGCTCGATGCTGGATATCCTCGACATATATTGCCGGTTGATCCAGTTTATCTCTCAAGGCCGCCGGTAACATCACATCCGTGTGGCCATCCTTCAATAATGCACAAAACCGCGACAGCTCTAAGTAATATTCCAACGTCGTATTCGTGGCTAGTACCTTTGAAATATATTCTTTGTAAGCCTTGTCCCAATCCAACCTGGGCACCTGGTCGAAAAACACAAAACTGTACTTAGCCTCTTGCCAGATTTGAGAAAGCCCAAATATCTTATCAGCATCTGAGAGAGTGATTTCGGGTGAATCATTTTTTTGTATTGCTTGCGCACTTATATGAAATGACGGTCCCATGAGAAGCAAAATATATATTGTTATCCGAATAAACATAATAAATCTCCTTTTCTTTATAAATACCAAAAATATCAAGCTTATCGTTAATTTATACGACAAAAAAATTAAAAAAGTTTACTGCCTGACTGAAAGAAATAAAACGATTAAAACAACCTTAATATTAGGGAATTTGGTTTTTACGTTTGCATTGTTTTGCTCTCATTTTTGTCCAATTTCCGCCCTCTGACATCCCTTACAACGACGAATTACACGATTTCCGATGCGCAGAAATACTCCTCTCTCTCTTCGGCTTCCATCAAGAGTTCCTTCTGGACAATTTGAGGAGGGGAAAGTTTGTCCGCAACAAAGATCAGATTCAGGGACACATCCCCACTCTCTCAACCCGTCCTTGACATCTTTTTGTGTCGAGATTTATAATTCCTCACGATGGTTGGATGGGAAATCGAGGCAAAGACTCAGATTTAGGCATCAATCGCAAAAAGGAATTTCTTATCCCTAAGAAAGATAAAAAACAGTATTCAGTGTTGAGAAGTATAGAGGTCATAGTTTAGATGGAAGAGGTGAAATGATACAGACCAGTTTTAAGGGGAGAGTTCCCTTTTATACATTTCTAATTTCAGGAGGACTAAATATGAAGAATTTCATGAAAAAAAAGAAAAAGTTAATCTCTTTTGTTTTGGTTTTGGGAGCAGTAACAGCTCTTCATTTCCCTGGTTTAGCTCAAGTGACCGAGCTTTTGCTTCTCGTTGAGAGAGCCTCGAAACAACTGGATTCGCACCCCAAGTATGACAACTGGAAGGCCTCAGTTACATCTATTACAAGCAAAGTGGATAAAAACTGGAAGCCGCAAAAAGTGACAACCGTAAAAAAAATAATTGAAGTCTTTAACAAAGAGAGAACTGAGGAAATAATTCAGGCCCTGGAAACAGAAAAGGGAAAGACAAAAGATATTACGGAAAAATACATCAAGAAAGCCAAGAAGCAAAAAGAAAAAGAGAAAAAGAAAGAACGAGAAAGAAAGATCAAGGGAGAAAAGGAAAAGAACAGGAGAAGTCTTGAGTTGACCTGGGAAGAAATTTTTCCATTTAACGAAGAAAAAAGAATAAATTATGACTTTCTCAAGTTAGAAGATTCCTATATCGACGAACGGCCGGTCTATGTTCTTGAATCCAGAGCAAAAATCAAAGATGAAAAACTTTATGAAGGCAAATACTACATTTGTAAAGACCGTTTCGATGTTTTAAAAATCATTTTGAAGCCTTCAAAAAAACCTAAATATGTCAAGGAATTTGAGATAGAGATGAGCTTTGAGGTTCTTCCACAAGGCTATTTTGTCTTGAGGAAATCAAAGGCACGGATTAATGGAGGCATCTTTATCAAACGGATAAGAATGACTATTGAGGAGGAGTATTCAAATTATGAAATAATGAATTCAAAATATGCGGAGGATCCAGAAGTCCAAAAGGCCATGGAGAAGTTTCAGAAAGTCATGGAATAATCTGAATTTAGGCTATTTATGTTTCAAAAATAACATAAAGTTAAATCAACCTGCTGAAAATCGTGGTATTCTGATTCAAATGAAGTTTAGTATAAACAAAATGGGAAATTCGTCAGATTTCGTCAAATTCTTTTATCTTTCGATTGTTTTTCGTAAAAAATGAAAGTTTACATTGCACCGGAACATGCTGAACATGTGTTGATTGCTATTCAGTCTAATTGAAATAGTTGACATGGCGAAGCGGAGAGTTTCTTTCATGGTGATTTGTGGCTCTTCTGGCGTCTCGAACGGCTTCAGGGACTCATCCCCAAGCTCTCAACCCGTCCTTGACATCTTTTTATGTCGAGATTTATAATTCCTCACGATGGCTGGATGAGCAAGTGGGAACAAAGAGTCTCACTCAGCCACACAGCCGATAAGGAAATTTTTATCCCATGAAAAAAAAGATTTCGGATACCACACATACCGTTCACAATCCAGAGCCAGATTATTCTAGATCTCTATTAAAGCTTCCAAGAAAATCACGCGAGCGGATGTATAATCGGCTCCGGGTCCTCTATAGCGAATCAGTAGCTCAGTCCACGATGCTTGAACTCGAACGAACCCTGATGGTTTTCTACGCTCATAAGCCCGAGAAACTCATCGAGAAGGAAAAGGATTTTGACCAGGAAGAACGGTTTACTCAGAAAGATGTTATCTTGATCACTTATGGTGACCTCTTGCAGAGTGCAGAGAGGTCTCCCCTGGCAACCTTAGCTAAATTTTGTGATACATATCTTAAGGGCACGATCAATACTCTGCATATACTGCCTTTTTTTCCTTCTTCCTCTGATAAAGGATTTTCCATAATCGACTTTGAGACAGTGGATCC
>JAGLWV010000207.1 GCA_023133225.1 Candidatus Aminicenantota bacterium
GCCTCGCCGCTACAGCAATCTCGGCTCGTGAATAATCCAGGTTATATGAGTTGTTATCTTTATATGAGAAGAAAATTACTCATATCTCAGAGCATCGATTGGATCGGCTAATGCAGCTTTGATGGATTGGTAGCTGATGGAGAGAAAAGCAATGACCAAAATCAGTGCCGTTGAAAGGAGAAATACTTCGATCCTTATAGAAATCCTGTAATGAAAATCCTGCAGCCATTGATGCAGAACATAATAAGCCAGCGGTATGGCGATAATATTGCCGAATAAAATCAATTTGCCGAATTGCCGCCATAGGAGTATGACCACCCCGGGAACCGATGCCCCGAGCACTTTCCGGATTCCTATCTCCTTGGTTCTTTGCTCCGTAGCAAAAGAGGCCAGCCCGAAGAGTCCGAGGCAGGCAATGAATATGGTCAACAGAGTAAAATAAAACACTACGTTGGTCATTTGCCGTTCGGATTTATACAGCGTATCAATTTTATCTTCAAGAAATTCATATTGAAAAGGCCTTGTAGTGATATTTTCATTCCATTTGTTTTCCAGAAAAGCCAGGGTTCCCGGAATATCATTGGGCCTTATTCTTACTGCCAGTTGAGTACAGTTTGCAGGAGTCATATAAAACACCATAGGAGCGATGAACCGTCGTTTCGGCTCCCAGTGCGGGGATCTCATGACTCCGATTATCGTCCCTGTCCGGTTAGCGAGCACAAGCCTCATTCCGACCGGCGACTCCAGACCTAAATTCTGTACTCCAGCTTCGTTGATGATAAATCCCTCCCCCATATCTGTGCTGAATTCTCTGGAGAAATCCCTCCCATCTTTAAGCTCTATCTGCAGAGTTTTAAGAAATTCATAATCCACTGCCACCTGCACCACTATCTTGGATTCATTCTCCGGCGCACCTTCCACCCGGCAATTAACAATACCGCGGATATCACTGGGCACGCTTTGAGCCGCAGCCACATCGATGACCCCGGGATAGTTCGAATACTCATTTTTCAAAACTTCCATTTTTCTTACTCTCTGCAGCGGCTGCTCAGGCAGAAGGACAGGGACCACCACAACATTACGCTTGTTAAACCCGAGGTTAGTGTTCCTCATGAAATTCAACTGTTGTAGAACAATCAGAACACCTATAACAAAACCTATGGATACGGCAAACTGTCCCACAACAAGTATCTTCCTCAAAAGGCCGCTGGAACCGCCGGCTCTCTGCCTTCCCTTTAAAACACTCACAGGTTGAAAAGAAGAAAGGAAAAAGGCCGGGTAGCTTCCCGAAACAAACCCAACAAATAACACTATCAGCACCAGCACAGGCAGCAGGACAGGATTTGAGAAATAGGCGATCGTCATCTCCTTGCCGGCCAGGGAATTAAAAAGCGGTAATAAAAGGTAGGCTATAATAATAGCCAGCGGCAAGGCCAGGAACGTGATGAACATCGATTCCCCGATAAACTGTTTGACTAGCTGCTGCCTGGCTGCCCCTACCACCTTTCGCATCCCAACTTCCCTGGCCCGGTTGGATGACCTGGCTGTAGAAAGGTTCATGAAGTTTATGCAGGCGACAAGCAAGACCACAAAAGCAATAACAGAAAATATGTAGAGGTAAGTGATATTCCCGGTTTTTTCCGGCTCGATCTCAGTAAAAGGATCTGTTGAAGAGCGGAGATGAATATCTTTTAAGGGCTGAAGATATATCTCCACGAGGCGTTTTTTCTGGGCTTCATTGAGATGTTTATCCAGAAATGCCGGAAGCTGGCCTTCCAGCCCTTCAACAGGATAACCATCCTTAACCAGGATATAACTCCATACTGCATTTCCAAACATCTGTTCATCAAAAAAAGCTGCGTTTTGCTCATTTCTTACAGTTGAGAAAGAAACCAGTAGATCAGGATGAAAATGGGAATTCACCGGAGCATCATAAACCACACCGGTCACCTTTAAAAGAGGCACTCCTTGAATATCAACCTGAACCATTTTTCCGACCGCTTCTTCGCTTCCAAAATATTTTTCCGCGATTGTCTTATTGATCACGATGGAATTCGGTTCCTTAAGGGCTGTTTCCTTATCGCCGCTGATAAACTCAAAACTGAAGATATCAAAAAATGTTTCATCTGCAACGTATACTCGATCTTCACGGAAGAGTTTGTCGCCGAATTTTGTCCAGACTTCACCTGCGGGCAGCAGCCGGACCGTTTTTTCAGCCGCTTCAGGAAAATCGATCTTCATTTTTTCTGTTATCCCTGGACCTATTCTCATATAGTGCAAAAGTTCCCCATCGTGGTCTTCAAGCTGGGCAATCCGGTAAATCCGGTCCGCTTTCTCATGAAAACTGTCATAGCTCAGCTCGTCCTGGACATAAACCAATATCAGAATGCACAGGGCTATACCGATGGCAAGCCCTAAGATATTGATAAGAGAATACACCTTATGCCGCCAGATGTTTCGAAATGCCACTTTTAAATAATTTTTAAACATAGCATCCTTCCTTAAAATAAATTATGTTTCGAACCAGGTCTAGTTTCATTCATATTTACGAATTTTACCAAATATAGTTTCCTAATTCTAATTTAATGAAAAAATCCAAGCCAGAGTCAGATCAAAGAAAATGTCAAATGTTGAGACGCGACCCCTTTGCCTTGACTCTCGCGACCCCTTTGCCTTGACTCTTCTGTCGGGATGTGTACCTGAATTTTTTTTCTTTATCGAAGTTCGTCAGGGAGGATAAATCCAAGCTTATCATACAGTTTCAGCTTATTTATATCAGCACTGCCAGCTTTTATCTCCAAGATATACATGGCTGGGATCCTGGAAGAATAGGTAGGACAGGGTTCTTCAGGGCAAGGTGGAACACGACGCTCAATATGAATAATCCTCTTTTCCCTATCCAGCCAGATGATATCTATTGAGAATTTCATGTTTTTCATCCAGAAACTCTGAATACTTTCTTCCTCAAAAATAAAAAGCATTCCCTGGTCAGCATTTATTTTCTCCCTGTACATAAGGCCACGCTGCCTTTCCTCATCGGTGACAGCAAGCTCAGCAGTTATTGCTGTCCCATCCGGGAAAAAGACCTTCACAAATTCCTTCCCGCAGACCACGGACGAAAATAAAACAAGCATGAAAACAAATAAAGAACAAAAAAGGATTCTTGTCTTTATCAAATCTTGAACCTCCAGAGAAAATTTGGCTTTATTTTCATGAGTAAATGAGGGACGTTCCCCAAGGTGCCACCCTTTTGCGCTTTGCGCATATTCAAAGGGTGGCACCTTGGGGAACGTCCCTCTCTTCTCCTCTCTTCTCTAATGTTTCGAAATCAAAGGGACGAAACGGACCGGCAGGAGTTTTTGTTCCTTAAATTTCTTCTTTTCTCTGATAACATGAATCAATTCTTGAAATGCAGAACCTACAGGAATAATCATCCGCCCTAAGATTTTTAATTGATTTTTCAAAGCTTGCGGCACTTTAGATGGAGCTGCTGTGACTATAATGGCATCATAGGGAGCATGTTCTTTCCAGCCCTGAGTGCCATCTTCGATCTTAAAATACACGTTCCCGTAGCTCAATTCTTTTATGACTTTCCGGGCTTTTGAAGAAAGGATATCCACAATCTCGATAGAGAAAACTTCCTTGACAATCTCAGCCAGGATAGCTGTCTGATAGCCTGAACCTGTTCCTATCTCCAAAACTTTTTCATTCCCTTTGAGATTAAGGGCTTCTGACATATAGGCCACAATGTATGGTTGGGATATCGTCTGTCCCTCTCCGATAGGAAGGGGCTCATCTTGATAGGAATAACGCCTCATATGCTCCGGAACAAACAGGTGGCGGGGAACTTTTCTCATCGCCTCAAGAACTTTCTCATCCTTAATCCCCCTTGCTTCAATCTGGGCTTGGACCATTTTCTCTCTTTCTTGCTTAAAATTCTTCTTCTTCTTCATCTTAGTGCGACGAAAATACAGAATTCTTTATCCTCTTTTTTTGTCCCGCATCAAAATCGTGGCAGTTTATCTATGAATAATCCAGGTTTCCTGAATTATTCATAAAAACTGCCGATACTATTACTAGATATCCACGCTATCAGCATATTAGCATGTTTTTTCAATCGATCAAGGAAATCACTTTATTTTGTAAATTCTTCTTTACTTTCTATCGGCATTTTTTACCCTACGGGCGAGCCGATCTCACCGCATCGGCATCGTTGCAGCCCATTCGCGGTAGATGATAATTAAGGGGACACTATACTTAATTCGGCTTTTATTAACAATTCAAAGGATATTTTCCTCAACAA
>JAGLWV010000208.1 GCA_023133225.1 Candidatus Aminicenantota bacterium
AATTATCATGCGGCCTCGCCGTTACGGTAATCTCGACTCGTGAATAATCCAGGTTGATCAATATGCTCTGGCAAAAATAACCAAGAACTTAGAGGGCTTCTGACAGTGAACACACTTTCCCTGGATTTTCTCCTCTTCTTTTTCCATTAGAACAGCTCGTATAGTGGCCATTGTCTCCTCTTTGATTTCTTCCTCACAAGCCGGGTCCCCACACCACAAAGTCTTTATAAATCCTTTTTTCGCCTCTATAACAGCTTTAAAATCTTCGTAGTTATGCAATTCATGAGTATTCTCACGTTGAAATTTCAGAGCCTCCTCAAACATAGACTCTTGAATCTTTTGCAGGATCTCAGGCACCCTTTGACTCAACGCATTAAAAGGAATGGCTTCTTTTTCCCTGTTATCACGCCGGACTGCAATCACCTGTTTTTCCTTTATATCCTTTGGCCCGATCTCTATCCGAAGCGGAACACCTCTCATCTCCCATTCAGAGAACTTCCAGCCAGGAGTGAACTCTTCTCTATCATCCAGTTTTACTCTTAATCCTGCTTTTTTCATTACGCTCTCGACATTTTGAGCCGAAGGAAGAACAGTTTCCTTCCAGTCACCGACAGAAATTGGAATAACGATCACTTGAATAGGAGCTACTTTTGGAGGAAACTTAAGGCCAGAATCATCACCATGGGCCATAACCACAGCTCCAATGAGGCGTGTGGATACTCCCCAGGAAGTCTGCCAAGCGTACTGGAGGTTCTGGTTCCTGTCTTCAAATCTGATATTAAAAACTTTGGAAAAATGCTGGCCCAGATTGTGGGATGTTCCCATTTGAAGAGCTTTCCCATCTGTCATCAGCGCCTCGATCGCGTAGGTTTCTAATGCCCCGGCAAACTTTTCCCTTTCTGTTTTTTTCCCTTCTATAACCGGAATAGCAAGGTCTGTTTCAACGGCTTCTTTATAAAGCGAAAGAATCATCAATGTCTCTTTTTCCGCTTCCTCCTTGGTTTCATGTGCTGTATGGCCCTCCTGCCATAAGAATTCTGTTGTTCTTAAAAAAGGTCTTGTCACTTTTTCCCATCGGACAATATTGGCCCATTGGTTAATCAACACGGGTAAATCTCTCCACGACTTGATCCATTTGGCATACATAGTGCCAATGATGGCTTCTGATGTGGGGCGCACAGCCAGCCTTTCTTCCAATTCTTCATGCCCTCCATGAGTTACCCAGGCAACTTCCGGTGCAAATCCTTCTAAATGTTCGGCTTCCTTCTGGAGATAGCTCTCAGGAATCAATAGAGGAAAGTATGCATTCGAATGGCCTGATTCTTTTATTCTTTTATCGAGCAACTGTTGGATATTTTCCCACAGGGCATAGCCAGGAGGTCTGATAACCATCATTCCTTTTACGGGAGCATAATCGGCCAGTTCAGCTTTTTGAATAATCTCTGTATACCACCTTGAAAAATCAACACTCTTTGGAGTGATTTTTTTTACAAATCGATCATTCTTATTCACTTTTTTCTCCGCTGTCTCAGTTCTTGGTCATTCTATCCACGGCTGTTTTTTTTGTCAAGAAAGGCATGCTTTCAACTCTCTGAAAATTGGAGGTTTCTATTCGATGGATGAATAGCCGCAGCAGTCATGCGACGGTGAGAAAATTCAAGGAAATCTCACCCTTTATTTCATCCAAAAGGGTGATTGACGCTTCAATCGAAAAGTGTCATTTTATTCACGAAATGATAAAACTAAATAATTACGGTGAAGATATCAAATCCCAAATTGAAGGCAATTAGTCGCATATATAACCTTTTCCGATGAGAAAAAATCAAAAAAAATCACCCAACAATTCATCTTTAAGAGCGATTGATACGTTGCCAGACCTATGGCACAATCTGTAACATAAAATGAACTCAACACGAATCTCCAATAAACCCTCCTTCCAAGGCGCTACCGGAGTTGTGAAGAGAGAGCGAAGTTTTGAGCTCTCTCTTCCAACTTTGGTTACAGGGCTTGACGCTTATGGGGATGAATACAGAGAACACACAGAAGTCACTTCCTTAAGCTCCGAAACAGCTGTTTTCCGGCTTAATTCTGGAGTGACAATCGGTTCCAGAGTAAATTTATCTCTGGAGGTTCCCAAAACCTTTTTATTAGAGCATAATCTTAAACTCGAACTCTCTGGAAGAGTCACCTTCGTCAAAGAAGACCAAAACGGTGATAAAAAACAACTCATATCTCTGCAATTAGATAAAAATTACAAAATACATTCCACTCCTAAAGTGAAAATTTAAATCCCCACTCTCTCATAATTCAATCTCCCCTTGACAATGAATTTTTGTTTTTATAACATATCTCTAAAACACAGGATAATGAAAAATTCCAAGCTTGCAGATAGACCTGAAAAAAAACCGACACCGGTGGAAAAAAAGCCATCTCAAACTTCAGAGACAAAAATCAACGTTCTAATTTACAGCACATCGGATCTCATCCTTTCTGGAATCTTGAAAGCTTTTGAGAGTACCCCGGACATAGACGTTGTCAATATCGAAAAAAGCACGATCGAATCTTTCCTGGAATCAATCAAGAGCCTAAAACCCCATGTCATCCTCTTTGCAAATTCTGAGCCGTTACCCAACATTCGAGAAATATGCATAGCTATCATAGAGCTATCAACTGAGAAGGCCAAATCGAGGCTGCTGCTTCTGGGAAATATCCCTTCCCATGAAGAAGTGGTTAGCCTCATGAATTCAGGCGTGAGAGGGTATTTCGATCTGAATGATCCATCCGACCAATTGGCAGATGCCATTAAGATCATTCAAAAAGGAGAAATTTGGCTCCCTCGTGACAAGATGAGCAGCATCATGGATCGGATTATTTCAGTAGTAGGGAGAGACCTTAAAGAAAAAAGCCTTGACCAACTCACTCCCACAGAATTTCAGGTTCTCAGGCTTATCGGGAAAGGAAAAAGCAATGATGAAATTGCTGAGGCTCTTTTTATAAGTAAAAATACAGTAAGATCCCATATAAAGAGTATATATGCTAAGCTCAATACACATAGCAGGCTTCAACTTGCGTTGTATGCCATCAATTCCGCACTGTTTTAATCCTCTGAAAATAACTGAGAGGTAACGATGACAAAAACATCATCCAAGAAAAAGACTGTCAGAAAAACCCCGGCGAAAAAGTCTGGCCCCAGCAAAGACGAACTCAATCGCCGGAGAGAATGGCGATTCGATCTGCCCCTGCCGGTTAAAATTGAGGGGGAACTCCCTAAAGGAAAAAAATTCAATGAGCTAACACAAATTGAAAACATCAGTTCCAAAGGAGTCTATTTCTGCCTTGATTCTGGTGTGATTATTGGCTCGAAACTCAATCTAGTGATAGACATGCCCAAGGAACTGACTGAAGGAAAACATTTGAAGCTCTGTTTGGGAGGGCTGACTGTACGTCTCGAGGAAGTAACAAAAAAAGAAAGAGGCAAAAAACAGGGTGTGGCACTGCGCTTTCAAAAAAAGTTCGAAATCCTTCCTCATACCGTAGAAGTGAAAAAAGAAAAAAGTAAAGTTAAAAAAAAGAAATAAAACTCATCATAAAATTTAAGGCCTCGAATTCCACTTATACCCACAAACAACTCCAGCTTTATAAAATAAGTTTAGAATGACTGATATGCTGATTGTAGCTCTGACTGGAGGAATCGCTTCCGGAAAATCTGTGACTTCACAAGTTTTAGAAGAGCTAGGCTGTGCCATCCATCATGCGGACCAAATAGCCCATGAATTCATGGAACCTGAAAAACCTGCCTGGAAAAAGATCGTTGCCCATTTCGGTCAGGAAATCCTCAATAAAGATAACACAATAAATCGTACTCAACTGGGAACGATCATCTTTTCAGATGAGAAAAAAAGACGCTTTCTCAATAGAATTATTCACCCTCTTGTGTTTGAAAAGAAAAGAGAGACTATTGATATTCTCGAAAAAGAGGGGCGCTATAAAATCTTTATCTCTGAGGCTGCTCTAACCATTGAAGCTGGTTTTGCAGATTTCTTCGATAAGATCATCATGGTTTATTGCAGAGAAGATATCCAGATAAAAAGACTTATGGAAAGGGACCAGATAAGCCACCCAGAAGCCATGAAGAAAATAAAAAGCCAAATGAATCCCCGGGAAAAAATGAAATGTGCAGATTACACAATCGACACATCCGGTTCGCTCGGAAGCACAGTAGAACAAACTGAACGGGTTTACAGGAATTTGCTGTTTGACTATGAAATGAAAAACAAAAGTTAAAAAGAGAAAAGCAGTTTTTATGAATAATTCAGGCAGCCTGGATTATTCACGAGTCGATATTGCTGTAGCGGCG
>JAGLWV010000209.1 GCA_023133225.1 Candidatus Aminicenantota bacterium
GTCCCCTTTTTTATATTTTGATTATTCTGTCGCTGAAAAAAATGAAAAAAGGAAAAAAGGGGAGGAAAAAAGGGGACTGTCCCCTTTTTTTTTCGCCCGCAGGGGAAAAAATGCCGACGAAAAAAAGAGGAACTAAAAAAAAGGCGATTCCCTTGATATACTGAAAAAGTAAAATAATGTGCTTATTTCATAGATATTGATTATTAGTGTCGGCAGTTTTTATGAATAATTCAGGCATCTATGGATTTTAGAGTTGCGGCCAATAGCGGGATCATAAGCTCATGGTGGCCAATAAAATAAAATCCCTTCCCCTTTTTTCCTAAAGGTCTCTTCGCCACATTCTGATAAGGGCGATAATGGTGAATAAAATCGAATACAGCAGTCGAAAATTCCTCGATCGACCGTCCCTTGTTCCTGAGGAAAGACACCGCTTTGAGAAAAACCTCGGGTAAAATCACTGCTGAACCAACATTGATGAAAACTCCGCCACCTTCAAGCCTTTCCAACAAGGAACAAAAAAGAAAAAAATCCTTTAAGGAGGCTTCCCCTAGAGCTTCCCCCTTCACTTTGGGATGAAAATGAATAATATCCGTGCCAATGGCAACATGGACGGTGACCGGGATGTTCAGGCTGTATGCAGCGGAAAGAAGACTCATATCTTTATGAGGAAAATCAGATTCAGCTATCATCTTTCCAACCGCCTCACCTAAGCCAAACCCTTCTTTGACTCCCAAATTTATTGCATCATTCAACATTTCACCTGTTTCTCGGGCCATACCAAACTGTCCATCTTTAATCTGAAGTTCCACATCTTCTGAAGTCTGACCGGTAAAGGCAATTTCAAAATCATGGATGATTCCAGCCCCATTGAGAGCAAGGGCAGTAATCCATCCATGCTTCAGCAGATCGATAATAAGGGGGCTCAATCCCACTTTAATGACATGCGCACCCAAGGCGAAAAGTATTGCTTTGTTCCTCTTTTTTGCTTTTCCCATCAAAGAAATGAACGTTTTATAATCTCCACCTGCCAAAATATCTGGAAGACTGTCGATAAAACGAATAAAGGTTTTTTCCGGAGCTAAGACCTTCGCAAAATTGCTAATTTTGACTTTGCTTTCTCTTGAGTAAAGAGAATATGTTTTTAAATCTTCTGGTAAATGAGGCTTGATTTTATACTTACTCATAACTCCGCGGCTGTTTTATGATAAGAAAAAATGTATGAATGGATCCAGATCAAAATAAGGTTTGAAAGGGCAGCATGAAATCAATGGCAGGATTTCCAACAACTTCTTCTCTTTAGATCCGGATTCAACCTCTTTTTATATATTCAAATTCTTCAAATCCTGGCCAGGTCTAAATTTTATTCTCTTTCCCTCTTTGATCTTAATTTGCTTTTTTCGCCTAATATCCCTGCCATACCCTGTTTTTTTCCGAAAGACTTTGAAGCTGGAAAATCCTCTGATCTCTATTTTCTCATGTTCTGCGAGTGCTTCCTTAAGAGTGGCGAGAATAGTCTCCACGATCAACAATGATTTTGCCCTATTGAATTCGGATTTCTTCTCGATAGCTAGGGCGATATCATTCTTAATCATTCGAATCTCCTTTTATCTAATGAACTAATTATAAATAATTTATTGACAATTAAAAGTCAAGATAAATTATTGACTTGTCTTCAACTCCTCCTTTATAATGAAGCCGAAATGAAAAAAAGATTTCTTCTCATTCTCCTCATTTTCCTTCTCCCTTTTGCGAGTTATGCATCTATTTTAACAATTACGATCAATGCTCCTATCCATCCTATCACTTCAGAATACATCAGAAAAACAATCGACAGAGCAGAAAAGGAAAATGCCAGTTTAGTCATTATAAATTTGAATACTCCTGGGGGTTTGGACACATCGATGAGAGAAATCATCGAGAAAATACTAAATTCGAAAATCCCTATCGCAGCTTATGTCAGTCCCAGCGGAGCCCGTAACGCTTCGGCCGGATTTTTCATCGCCATTGCCTGTGATATATTTGTGATGTCTCCTGGAACAAACACAGGCGCAGCTCATCCTGTGGGTGTATCTTTAACCGGAAAGTCTATGGATAAGACAATGGAAGATAAGGTCACCCATGATGCAGCCGCTTATATTAAGTCGATTGCAGAGAAAAGAGGAAGGAACACCAAGCTAGCCGAAGCCGCCGTCAGAGAAAGCTTATCTTACACTGAAAAAGAAGCTTTAGAGGGAAACCTGATCGATTTAATAGCCAAGAATGAACAGGAAATAATAGAATATTTTGACGGAAAACGCATCAAGAGATTTGACGGAGAAGAAGTATTGCTCAAGCTCAAAGATGAAGAAATAATCGATATCCCCATGACGGCCAGGCAGAAATTTCTCATCACGATTTCCAATCCCAACCTGGCTTATATTCTCCTCATGATTGGCCTGTTAGGCCTTTATTTCGAGTTCTCCAATCCTGGTTCCATCTTGCCCGGTGTATTAGGCGGAATATGCCTTCTTATAGCCATTTTTTCATTCCAGATCCTGCCCATTAATTATGTTGGCCTGACATTGATTTTACTGGCGATAGGATTATTCATCCTTGAAATAAAAGTCCAGAGTTATGGCATTTTAGCTATAGGAGGAATTATCGCTATGGTTATCGGTTCGATTATGCTTATAAAAGCCCCTATTCCTGAATTACGGCCCAGTCTGAAGTTTATCATCCCTGTGGCACTCGGGCTTTCTCTGATTTTCATTTTCTTGATCACCTTAGCCGTTCGGGCTCAAATGTCAAAAGTCCGTACTGGAAAAGAAGGCCTTGTCGGAGAAACCGGCGAAGCTCGAAGTGTTCTCGATCCAGAGGGAAAGGTCTTTGTCCATGGGGAGCTGTGGGATGCGGAAGCTTCTGAGAAAATTCCCAAAGGCACTAAGGTCAAAGTCCTGGAAGTTATGGAGAACCTGAAAATAAAGGTCATCAAAGTTTAAAAAAAGAGTTGGAATAAGCTTGAGCCAGGAAAAATCTTTTTTGTTTAGGTCAAAGTTTATTAGACTATAATAATTAACTTAAAATTTAGGAGGTTAATAATGACGTGGCCACTTATTGTTGTTTCCTTCATCGTGTTCTACCTATTAAATTCGATCAAAATTTTGAGGGAATACGAAAGAGGAGTGATCTTTCGTTTAGGCAGGGTGCTCGCTAAACCTAAAGGTCCAGGACTTATCTTTGTTTTTCCTCCGATCGACCGAATGGTCAGGGTGAGCCTGAGGATAATCGTCATGGACATTCCCTCTCAAGATGTGATCACCCGAGACAATGTTTCGGTAAAGGTCAATGCTGTTGTCTATTTTCGCGTTTTAGAGCCGCAAAAAGCTGTGGTCGAAGTCCAGGATTACATGTTCGCCACATCTCAGCTTGCTCAGACAACACTGCGAAGCGTACTGGGAGAGGCTGACCTGGATGATCTTCTCGCTGAAAGAGAAAAACTCAACACAAAACTCCAGAGTATCATAGACAAGCACTCTGACCCATGGGGAATCAAGGTTCAACTCGTTGAAATGAAACATGTTGACCTGCCAGATAATATGGTCAGGGCCATTGCCAAACAAGCTGAAGCAGAAAGAGAAAAAAGAGCCAAGATCATCCATGCAGATGGTGAGTTCAAAGCTGCTGATCAACTGACCGCTGCAGCCGATATTATCTCAAGAAACCCCCAGGCTCTCCAGCTCAGGTTTCTGGGTACTCTTACAGAAATTGCTACAGAAAAAAATTCAACCATCATTTTCCCTCTTCCCATTGAAATGATGAAAGCTTTTACGTTTACAAAGTCTGAAGATAAAAAGCCTGAAGATAAAAAGTAGGCTGTGAAAAATAAAGACTATAGAGAAATTCAACTCACAAGCTCGCAGCTTGTATTCATTTTTCTTGGGATCTTGATCCTGGGCGTGGTTGTTTTTCTTCTTGGAGTATCAGTCGGGAAAAAGCAGTCCCAGCTCGTCAGAGAATCGGAATTACCAGCTCAGGTAAAGCTCGACCAGGGTAAAGATAAAGAAATCTTGCCGTCCACCAAACCTAAAGATGCTATCGACAAAGAATTAGCTTCTCACCAGAAAGTGAGAGCCAAAACTCAAAAGAAAACTCCTACTGCCGGGAAAATGGAACTTTTTTATATCCAGGTTGGAGCTTTTAATAAAAGAGAGCCCGCTTCTGCCTTTGCAGAAGAATTCGAGAAGAAAGGCTATCCTGCTCTGGTATTGGAACCTTTTCCGTCAGATAGAAGAACAGTATTCCGGGTGAGGATTGGAGGATACGAGACCAAGGAAGAAGCTGAAGAAGTAAACAACCGGTTGAAATCAGAGTCGACAAGGAAAAAAGATTACTTCATAATCAAAAAATAGACTCCCAGTGCCTTCTCCTCAAGTGTCCAGAAAACGAAAGCCCCACAGGTGTTCATGACTTGAAAGTTAAAATACCCGACATTGTTCTGGTCATCTCAAGCGGAGTTTTTACAGCTCTTTCTTTCCCCAAGTTCAACCTTTCCTTTTTTGCCTGGATTTCTCTCATTCCTCTTCTCTCCGTTATTCTGAAAAAAAGCCCTAAACAATCCTTTTTGCTGGGTTTTCTTGCCGGATTTTCGTACTATGCCATTCTGATTTATTGGATTCCTTCTGTAGCCACTCACTACGGAAATCTGTCTCCAGGAGTGAGTATTGCTATCTATATCTTCTTTGCCCTTTTTCTGGCACTTTTCTGGGCTTTTTTCTCTCTCCTTAGCACAAAAATCCATCAATCCTTTCCAAAACAAAGCTTTTTTCTTTTTCCTTTTATCTGGATATCTTTCGAATACATCCTTACCCATCTCTTAACAGGATTCCCATGGGGACTCATCGGCTCCAGCCAGTATTTAAATATCTCCTTCATTCAGCTTGCTTCCATTACAGGAATTTATGGACTTTCTTTCGTGCTCGTACTTTTCCAGAGCCTGTTTCTTTATTCCATGAAGTACAGAAAGAAATCTCCCTTTTTAATAGTGCTGGTTTTCGCCCTCATCATCCATTGTGGAGGGTTTCTAAGCCTGAAGAAAGAGAGCACCTCTGACAACTCCTTTACCGCTTCCGTTATCCAGGGAAACGTCTCATCGGATATCTATTGGGACAGGATATCAACCCAGGAAATCTGGGATCTTTTCAACCAGCATCTTGAACTGAGCCGCCGGGCCTATGAGGAAGGAGCCCGGTTGATCATTTGGCCTGAGTTCTCTGTTCCCCTATGCTTCAGTTGTGACAACAAGCTTTATAAAGATTTCAAAGAAAATCTTTTTCAGTTTGTTCAGGATACAGGGTCCACTCTTCTGGTCGGCTCAAACGAGACCTCAGGTCCTCCAACTGATACAAACTATTATAATACTGCTTTGTGCCTCAAGCCGGATCTATCTATGACCCATTACTATAAAAAACATCTTGTTCCATTCGGTGAATACACTCCCTATAAAAAAATATTTTTCTTCATTGAAAAGATGACCCATGCCATCGGAAACATTACTCCTGGAACCCAGTACTCTCTTCACCACTTTAAAAATGTCAGATTCGGCTCCCCGATTTGTTTTGAAATCATCTTTCCTGATCTTGTCCGGAGATTCGTAAAAAAAGGGGCAAACTTTCTGGTCACCATCACTAACGACGGCTGGTACGGAAAGAGCGCTGCTCCATACCAGCATTTTTCAATAGCTGTTTTAAGAGCAGTGGAAAACAGGCGCTATCTTCTGAGGGCAGCCACAACAGGAATCAGTGGAGTTATCGATCCCTACGGCCGTATTCTTTCCAAATCAGAACTGATGTCAAGAACGTATCTAACAGGAAACATCACTCCTCACCATAAACTCACATTCTATTCAAAACACGGTGACATCCTCCCCTTCGGCTGCTTGACTTTAACGGTGATATTCCTTATTCTGGCCATGGTTAAAAGATTTAATGAAAGAAAAAAAGACCGTTATAAAGTCAAGTCGCTCTGAGCTTCTCGCCAGAGCAAAAGAAATCTTTTCTAAATTCGAAGAACTCAGAGGCTTTCTTTGACCCCAGCCAAAATAAATCTGAGATCGATGCCATAGACAAAGAGCTTTCTTCGCCTGATGTCTGGAAGAACCAGAAAAAACTTCAGTCCCTCCAGCAAAACAAAAAAAAATTAGAAAAAGATGTTCAGCTCTCTTCGAGTCTCTACAAGAAAAAAGAAGAATTCGAAGTTCTGGTAGAGCTAGCAGAAGAAGGAGAAGACGTCGACAAAGAGATAACAGATGTCCTGGCCTCTTTACAAAAAGACCTCGCTGGAGCAGAACTCCAGATGCATTTCTACAAAGCTGATGATGTTCGAAACGCTATTTTCACCATCCATCCGGGAGCAGGAGGGACGGAATCCCAGGATTGGGCTCAAATACTCCTCAGGATGTACCTTCGCTATGCAGAAAGAAAAGGCTTTAAAACCGAAATCCTCGACATTCTCCATGGAGATGAAGCAGGCCTCAAAAGTGTAACCGTGCGAGTCGAGGGTGATTATGCATTCGGCAATTTAAGCCAGGAATCAGGAGTTCACCGCCTCGTCAGAATATCCCCTTTTGATGCCAACAAAAAACGGCATACCTCCTTCGCGGCTGTTTTTGTTTACCCAGAAGTGGAGGAAGACATCGAAATTGAAATAAATCCCGAAGATTTGCGAATAGATACCTACCGCTCTTCCGGTAGCGGTGGTCAACATGTTAATGTCACCGATTCTGCTGTAAGAATAACCCACATTCCCACACGCATCGTTGTTCAATGCCAGAACGAGAGGTCACAACACAAGAATAAAGCCAGTGCTATGAAAGTTCTTAAGTCCAGACTTTATGAGCTTGAGAAAAAAGCAAAACTCGAAAAATATGAAAAATTAGAGGACGCAAAATCAAATATTGCATGGGGAAATCAAATCCGGTCCTATGTGCTTCATCCCTACCGTATGATCAAAGATACAAGGACGAATGTCGATATCGGGGATGTCGAAAGGGTTCTGGATGGAGATATCGACGAATTCATCAAGGCAAGCCTCCTCTTGCGTAAGAAGACTGAAGAATAAGGACTTTTTTTCTTACTTAGCCTTATCTTTCGCTTCCTCCCATATTTCATCCATTTCCTCTGGGGTAACGTGGCCAAGTTCTTTTCCCCTCTCTTTTAATCTCTTTTCGATAAATCCAAACCTTCTGATGAATTTTTTATTGGCATGTTTTAGAGCAACTTCAGGATTTACTCCGAGATGCCTGGATACATTAGCCATTGAAAAGAACATATCGCCTATTTCATGGAGTATTTCATCTTCTTTTCTCGCTCTTATAGCATCTTCCAATTCAGATATCTCTTCTTTCACCTTCTGAAGAGCATCCAAAGGCTGACTCCAGTCAAATCCATAAGGGGAAACACGCAGCCCGATCTGGAAAGCTTCAAGAAGGGAGGGAAAACATTCAGCCATCCCGTCAAAAAGGGATTGCCTTCCTTTCTCTGTCCTTTTCTGCCTTTGCCACTCATCAAAAACTTTCTTTGAAGTCTCGATGGATCTCTGGGCAAACACATGGGGGTGTCGACGAATCATCTTCTGGTTGATCCCTTCTAAAACATCAGAAATGGAAAACTTTTCTTTTTCTTCATAAATCTTGGATAGAAAAACAACCTCCATCAGCACATCTCCCAGCTCCTCTGCCAACGATACGGCATCTCCAGCACAAATAGCATCAACAGCTTCATAGACTTCCTCTAAAAAATAATTGGTTATAGACTTTTCATCCTGTTCCCTGTCCCAGGGACATCCCCCCTCTCCCCGGAGAGTATCTAAAATCTGCACCAACTGTCTGAACATTTTTCCTGCGTTTTCAGTTTTTTCCATTTCTCGTCTCCTTGAAATATTCCAAAGAATATTGTAATATTTTCTATCTATTTACTATAAATATTTTAAATCTGAAAAAATTTCAATCCCGTCAAGCCTTTTTTGTACTTCTTTTGAAAAAAGGGGACATAAAAATGTCAAAAAAAGAAAAGGAAAAAAAAGACAAAGAAAAAGAGAAAACACCTGAAGAACAGGAGAGGCTCATCCCTCCCCTCGATTTCAGTTCTCTCGTCCTTCCCTTCTACACCCAAGCTTTAATGAAGCTGGGCCTGATGAAAGACCCTCAAAACACTAAAGAAAAAGAGGACTTGGAATTAACAAAAAGATTAATTGATTTACTTGACCTTTTAAAGGATAGGACAAAAGGAAATCTCAATCCAGAAGAGGAAAAAATTTTAGACACCTGCCTTCAACAGCTCAAGATGATTTACATGGAGAAGGCAGAATTTATAAAATAACCTGGATTATTCACGAGTCGAGGTTGCAGCAGATGCAAGGCGTCGGCCCATGAAGCTGTGGTTGCCCACCGCGAATGGGCCGCAACGAAGAAAAAAAAGGGGACTGTCCC
>JAGLWV010000021.1 GCA_023133225.1 Candidatus Aminicenantota bacterium
AAAGGAAAAGTGGCTCACTTTTCACAACCATAAATGGCTCACTTTTAAAAGACCATTGACACATGTTGCTGGATCAGCTGCTTTGGTCTGGGGCGATCGTTCTAATCTAGACTGGTGGCAAGTTAAAACTATAATAATGAAAGGCGTCGATACACTTGGAGATCTCGATAACAAGGTAAGAACAGAAGGTAGACTTAATGCTTATAATGCTCTTACTGAATCTACTCCTGATTTGCCAGATGCACCAAGCAATCTATATGGCGAGGGTTATTGTTGGGAAGTGGAACTCACATGGAATGATAATTCAGATAATGAAGATGGATTTATAATTTATAGAAAATCAGGTAATGCATTTTGGGAAGTTGATCGAGTTGGATCAAATGTCACTACTTTCTGGGATGATGTTCCGTGTGGGGAGCTTTGGGTTTACTATGTAAGAGCTTATAATGAAGATGGCAATTCTATTAAGACATTATATGAGAGTGTGTATACTACTCCTTGTTATTATTGTGATGATTGGGAAATGAAAATAATTCCTGATAAAAAGATTATCAATCCAGGCGAATCTGTCACTTACACATATGAAGTTAAAAACAAAGGAAAAATGGACTTGACTGATATTGAATTAATTGATGACAAGCTTGGTAAAATTGCTACAAAGTTTAATCTCAAGAAGGGAGAGACCAAAACTTTCACCAAAACTGTTATCTGGACCGAAACCACTACTAACTGTGTAACAGCTAAAGTTAAATATCATTATGAAAATAAGACAATGAATTTTAAAGCGCATGCTACAGTAAAAGTTAGAAAGTAGATTGACGTTTCAATTGCTCTTTTAGATAATGGAAAGAAAAAATAACGATTTATATGAAGGAGATGCAAGAAGTAATTATATTATTACTATTTTGACAATGGAAGCTGAGTTGATTTAAGAGGAAAATCAGATCGGCATCTTTCCCAGCTCTTTGATGGGGAGGTAATCACAAATCCACGCCGGCAATTCTATCCACCTCAGGGATCGTTAATGTTATCGATTTTGCTATGCCGATTCAGGATGCTATCGATGCCCCCAGAATGGACCACGAATGGATGCCTGATCTATTAAGATTGGAGAAGGAATGTATTACTGAAGAATTGATGGAATCACTCAAAGCTATGGGGCACATGATAAAGGAGCCTTCTTCCGTGCGACAGGGAGATGCCCACAGCATACTTATTGACCCAAAAACAGGGCTGTATTATGGGGCTGCAGATAAGCGTCGCCAGGGATCCGCTATCGGATATTAAGAGGATACTCTTTACTCTTCTCCCCAATGAACACATCTGTCTAAGATAGGCAGATCTCTCTCAAAATAAAAGCACTAAGCTACTCTACCACTTTTGAATTGATTCTTTTCTTATTCCTTGTTATTCTTCTCACAATGTTAACTTTGATCTATCCATAATCTGTTTCTGTGAAAAAAACTGGAAGGGATGTTTTGTTGACAAAGACTATATGAAAGGTACTTTGAACGGTTGTAGCAACGGTACCTGGACAGCATCACGCATTTAGATTTAACATTTATTATTTAATAGGGGGCTATTGACAGTTTACACTTTTATGTGTAAAATACAACAATGAAGCGGCGGGAACTCGAGAAGAGATTGCAGAAGCTGGGTTGGAAGTTGGATCGACACGGACGCAGACACGATATTTGGACAAACGGTGATTATGAAATAGCCGTACCACGACACAATACAATCAATGAGTACACCGCTTAGGCTATTCTAAAAGAAGCAAAAGGAGGTGACTGATGCGCTTAGCAGGACGCGTGTTTAAAGTCAGCAAGTATTGGGCTATTGAAGTACCGATTCTTGGCGTGGTGACACAGGGACATACCAAGAAAGAAGCTTATGAGATGATTGCTGATGCCATCGAGTCACTTGTGAATAAAAAAGGATTTAAGGTTGAGGTTTTTCCAGGAAAGGGCCACTATTTTGAACTAGGTTCTCCTGATCTATCAACATTAACTGCATTTTTGCTCCGTCGACAAAGAATGAAACAAGGTCTTACTCTAGTGGAAGTTTCCAAGCGATTGGGAGCGAAGTCACACAACACATATGCCCGATACGAGCAGGGGAAGTCAATTCCTTCCATTGAAAAATTTAGCAAACTCTTGTCAGCGCTATCACCTGATAATGACTTTGTTTTGGTAGAAAGTCAAAGTAACTGATAACAAATTTTAACAAAAAAACAAAAAATCTTCCGGATAACATTGGGAACGAGCGTATTCTCTAACCACTATGTCACTCCAAACCGTTAAGGATCACATCTATCGCATATTCAGAAAAACAGGTGTACGCAATATTCTCAACTGTGTTTATTCTTTTCTATACACTCAGTTTGTTAGTAGGGGAGAAGTTCGTGAGCTTTTTGAATCAATATCAAAGTGTACTCTGTGAGTTTGATTAAAATCTTGACAAAAATGATTGCATTGTATACTATGTATTACAAATAATTACAAGGAGAAAGCAGATGAGTACTTCTGTGTCTATAAGGATTTCTGACGATCTCATTAAAAAGCTAAATGATCTGGCCAAAGAAACCGAAAGATCCAGATCCTTTCTCATTCAAAAGGCCCTGGAGGCTTATCTTGATGAGCTTGCTGATTTACAGATCGCACTCGACCGCATGCATGATGCAGCCGATCCCATCATTTCCATCGATGATATGAGGAAAGAGCTTGAAACATAAAATTGCTTTTAAAAAATCAGTATCACGCGATCTTAAAAAAATAGGTAAAGAACAATCTGAAAGAATACTGTACAAGATTGAAAAAGAGCTTTCTATACGAGCAACCGAATATCCTGAATTAAAAGGGACATTCGCTGGATTGAGGAAATGCCGGATAGGTGATTACAGGGTAATCTTCACTATTATTAATGATACTGTTTTAATTGTCAGAATTAGACATAGAAAAGAGGCATATAAATAATACAAGGCGGCTTAATTATGAAACAGATTTTCTGTTATTTTAACAAAGCCTATTAGGATGTAAAAATGATTAAAGTGGGGCAGGGGCCAGGCGAACTATCAGACGGCAATTTTGGTAGCCTCCTTGACTTTATCATTGCTAAAAATAAAGTAATCGCTTTCTCTTCCTATAAAGCATTGTGGTTCAATGAGAAAGGGGAATTTCAGGAAGAAAAGAGATTACCAACAAAGGGCCGGGCCAATTTCATAGTAACACCCGACATAAATTATTATGCCCTTAAGAGAATAAAGCCCCGAAAAGATGAGCTGCAAAAGGTCGGTCCCTATAAATATCCTATGTACTTATGGAGAATCAGCCCTGACTTTAAAGACTCCCAATCCCTCCTATAATTATATAGACTCCTTTTCTTCTCCTCATTCTGTCATAAATATGGAATTGTTGCTCGTCAATATCAGGAGTAGTAAAGATGTAACCACAATCACATGTTTCAGCAGAAGGTAGATTTATTAATTTGCAGCGAGGGCATTTTTTAATATCGTTTTTGCTCATCTTCCCTTCCAGATTAGCAATCGTAAAATATCCAGATTTAAAGCTATATATACCTACAACGCTCTCTCTTATGGCTAGCATTTATGGAGAATTTACTTTTCAATCTCAGTCTTTCGATAAGTTACATCCTCGTCATCGACATCAAATCTCCAATCAATAGAATGTATATCAACATGTGCTGCCGAAGGTGCATCAATATCATCTACCTCTTTTGCAATTGTTTCCTTTTCGTCCTTGGTTAACGGTGCTCCTTTCTTTCTCTCAGCCTTCTCTACCCTTTTCTTATACATTTCAACCTTGCTTTTCTGCCATTTGCTTGATACCGAAGTCCATAAAACAATAACCACAACAGCTAACACTAAAAAAATTATTATTGCTATGAAAATGATTAATGCTCCGAATAATGAGCTCATACCATTCCCTTCTTCTTAATGAGAAAGTCCCTTACACTGAAACAATTAAATCTGACTTCACAATCCGTGTCAATTTAAATCTTCTCTTTCAACCGATATAAAATACGTCCCATTTCTTCTTCAGCAGTGCCACTCACCCAGTACAAAGATTTAGAATGTGGCGTTTCAGCGAAATTCGGACAGATGAGGGCATTTCTTAAGCTACAGATTAACAGACTCTTCTGGAAATAGGCGTTTCCCGAAGTACTTTTTATGAATGGTATAAAAGGTACCAGGAACACGGTTATGAGGGCCTTAGAAGCCATCATAAAAGCCCTCGTCAGATCTGGAACAAGATCCCGGAATGGGAGAAACAGCGGGTCCTGGATGTGGCCAGAGAATATCCTGAGAAATCCTCGAGAGAACTCGCATGCTATATAACAGATAAAATGGATTATTTTATCTCCGAAAGCAGTGTCTATCGCATCCTCAAAGTGGTTCATCGTCCCAGGCTTCTCAGTGATAATGGCTCAGCTTATGTCTCAAAGGAACTCAGACGCTATCTCGAAGCCAATGAAATCTACCACATCCGGACCAAACCCTATCATCCTATGACCCAGGGGAAGATCGAAAGCTATCACCGGTCTATGAAAAACCTGATCCTTCTGGATCATTATTACACACCCTCAGAGCTGGAAGAAAGGATCCGGGAATGGGTCGACTATTACAACAATCATCGTTATCACGAGGCCATAGACAATGTCACACCTCGTGATAAATATTTTGGTAGGGACAAAGAGATATTGAAAAACAGAATGAAAATAAAAAAGCAAACCATCCGGGAAAGAAGGAAGATCAATAAGATGATTATGCGTGAGTCCTTGCCAAATGGAATAAATTAGGTGTAGTATGAATTATGAAAACTGTAGCTTAATATGTCAGCATAGATGTCCGAAACCACTTGACGACGAAATAAGTTCTGGGGACACAATACTTAACTCTGAATTATGTATGATGTCCCTATATCTTTATAAACTAGTGTCACTTAGTTAACTTCGCGCTGATGAGACGGTTGAGGCTACAGCCTCAATTTTTTACTCGTATCTTAACGAATCCACGGGATTGGCTGTGGCAGCTTTGATGGATTGGTAGCTGACCGTAACGAGGGCGATGAGAAAAGTTATCACTCCGGCAACGATGAAAATGTCGAAGCGAATGTGTGTGCGATAGAGAAAATTCTTCAACCATTGATTCAGGAGATACCAGGCCACTGGCCACGCAATAATGTTCGCCAGAAGAACCAGTCTGGTCAGATCCTTTGAGAGGAGTATCACGATCCTGGAGACAGAAGATCCGAGCACCTTACGGATACCGATCTCTTTAGTCTTCTGCTCGGCAATGAATGAGGCTAGACCAAAGAGTCCCAGGCAGGAGATGAAAATCGCAAACCCGGCGAGGTAAGCGATGAGAGAGCGTGTTCTGCGGACAAAGTTGAATTGACTTTCATAGGTGGCATCCAGGAATTCATACTCAAAAGGGAAACCCGGATTCAACCGCTCGAAGACGTCTTTCACTTGAGCAAGCGTTTGCGGGATGTTTTCCGGATGGATTTTCAAGAATATGAACCTGTATTCCTCAGGCGTTTGGAGCAGGATGAGCGGTTCATCCACCCGCCATCTTGGATTGGGGAGGTAGTCTTTAATAGTACCGATAACCCTATAATTTCGACCACTGTAAGACATCCGAGTATCGATCGGATTCTGCTTTCCTATTATTCCTGCCAGTTTTTCATTGACCAATATATCCCCTGGATTACCGGAATGATCGTATTCTTTGCGGAAGAAGCGGCCCTGGATAAGAGGAATTTCAAATATTTCCAGAAAATTGGAGTCGACACTCATCATTGTTATGCTGGTTTTGACCTCCGGGTTTTTTCCTTCCCACTGCCAGCTTGAACTATTCGACCGTCCGCCAGTGGGATAAGTGGAACTGGCTGAAACCTTCATAACTCCAGGGATTTGGAAGAACTCATTTTTTACCGTCTCGTACTGCTCAAGCAGTTCCCCTCTGCTCGAGAAGAACACAAGATTCTCCATGTTGTAGCCCATGTCCAGAGTCTGGAGATGATCGAATTGATTATAGACTCCGGCAGCACCTGCGATAAGTCCGATGGCCAGGCTGAATTGGATCACGACCAGAGCCTTGCGAAAAACGGCTCTTTTGAATGAGGATCCCGTAAATCCCTTGATAATCCGGAGCGGTTGAAAAGAAGACATGAACAGAGCCGGATAGCTCCCCGCCACCAGTGCGGTTATCACTGAGGTTCCGATCAAGAAACCTAAGAGAGATGGATTCTGAAGAATTTCCAGCATCAACTCTTTCTGGAAAAGGGTGTTGAAAACAGGGAGGAAAAGCTTAGCCAGGAAAACGGTCAGCACCATAGAGATCAGGACGAGCAAGCATGTCTCGAAGTAAAATTGCTTTATGATGTCTTTCCTGAAGGCTCCCATAACCTTACGCATCCCGATTTCTTTCGAGCGATTTCCGGACCGGGCGGTGGTCAGGTTCATGAAGTTGATGCAGGCGATGAGCAGGATAAAAGCACCCAGGAAGCCGATCAGCCGGATTTGTTCAATGCTTCCTCCTCCATCACCCAGCCTGTAGAGATGGAACCTGGCAAATGGTCGCAGGACCGGCACATATTCGTCACTGCTGTATGTTGCCACGACGAATTCCCTAATTTTGCGGTTTAAGTCTTTGAATGAGCTGCCCTTCTGGAGCTGGACGAAAACGAAGTAATTCTGATTGGAAAATCCCCTCAGGTCATCCTCTTTGTGAATTTTCTCGACGTAGAATTCCAACGGCATCAGAATGTCAAAACGGAATGTGGAATGACTGGGAATTTCCTTCATCACTCCCATCACTCTCATAGGATACTGGTTGTCAACAGTGATAACCTTGCCGATAGGACTCTCGTTTCCGAAGTATTTTTTCGCCACTTGCTCCGAGAGAACAAGCGAATATGGATCTTTGAGCGCGGTCTTGGGATCCCCTTCAACCAGAGGGAATGTGAACACCTCCAGGACTTCAGGATCCGCAGGAAAGACTCTTTGCTCCGAGAATGTTCTTTCCTTGTAGCTGAGTATAAAAGTCCGGTACCCAGCAAGGAACCGGGCCGATTCTTCCACTTCAGGAAACAGCTCTTTCAAAAGTGGACCCACTCCAGGAACAGAGGGCACCTGCAGCTCATCTCTTTCCTTCTTGATATGGGAAGAGACAAGGTAGATGTCCTCTATTTTCTCATGGAATTTGTCATAGCTCATCTCGTCCTGAACCCATAAGAGCAGCAAGACCACACAGGTCATTCCAATGGTCAAACCAGCGATATTGATGAAGGAGAAAACTTTGTGTCTTTTGACATCCCGGAAAGCGATTTTTAAATAGTTTCTGAACATGACTGTGCTCCATTTCATGATAAATAGAGAATAATAAATAACAGCCTTTATAGTGTTCCACAAAAGCCAGAGGAAAGCCCAAACATGGCTGTGATTTTGACAGATTCCCGCGTACTCGATCTCATAATCTCCGGAAATGGCGAAGAGGTCTTCATACACGGTCAACCGGCGGAGAATCCGGAGAAAAATTTTCGGAGGTCTATCAAGATGTTTGGTCATTTTTTCTTCTCAAAGGCGTAATCAGGCACATCGCCCCAGGCCAGCTTATGAATTCTCTGGGCGTTTGATAAAGCCTTCTCACCCTCTCGAGTCAAGGAATAGAGAACTTTTCTGCGGCCACCCTGCTTGGAAAGAGGCTCGCTTTCCCGTGATTCGACAAGTCCTCTTCGGGTCAGAAGATAGAGGGTGTTGTAAAGAGATCCGTAGTTTAAGGTCTTTCCGGTGATTTTTTTTAAGTGTTCCCTGATTGTGACTCCGTAGGCGTTCTCCTTCAGCCTCCAGATTGAAAGAAGGATCAGTTCTTCGTTTTTTGTCAGTTCATACATCCTTGAACCTTTTATTAGTATTTATCATAAATACATACTATAAGTCAATATAAATCTTTTCTCCGAGAGAACTGACCGAGTATTCTCTTTGTAATCGAGTCTTAGCCTTCTGTTTTGCATGAGAGCCGCGTCCAGTTGAGAGCATACTTGCCTTCCTTTATCCACTGCTCAGCTATACCACGCCCATTGTAGAAACGGACAACACTCACTGCTACAGAGGATGATAGCAATTGCATCTGAAATGACCGTTGTATGCAGAACCTTCTTGCTCTCCATGTACAGGACTCTCTGAACTGTCCATATCAAGAATGATTCGATGATGGAGTGTTTTCTCCATCGCTTTTCCAGTAGGGGAGAAGTATCTTTTTCCGTCACAAGGCCTTAGAAGCCCAATTTAGGGGGCAAATTGAGGCTTTAAGAGTAATTTATGCGATTAATTCAAACATAACTCTTTTATTTTGTAATCAATAGCGTGGTCTGACCCCAATATACCCCAATTTAGTTTGTTCCGTTCTATTTGTCATTCCCGCGAAGGCGGGAATCCAGTAAAATAATAAATCTTTTCATCTCCATTTTTCTTATATTTTATTTTTATTACTAATCCTGGATTCCCGCCTTCGCGGGAATGACAGATGTGATGAACCGAGGGAGATTATTAAACGCAGAGCTTATGGGTATAGAGACTTGGCCTATTTTATGTTCAAAATCTACAACCTCCACACTAATAGGTACTCAAAAACGTGATGAGCCTAAGGGGAAAATTGAAGCTTTAAGAGTAATTTATGCGATTAATTCACGCCTAACTCTTTTATTTTGTATTCAATAGCGCGGTCGGAGCTCAATATACCATCAATATACATCAGATGTATTAGCTGAATGAACCTTAATGTGAGGGGGAGAGAAATTATTTATTACCAGCTGTTCCTCATTCTTTCACTTGGAGATCCGTTCCTTCTTAGCTGCACGGATACCCTTTAGGGTGAGCAGAACTGTGAGAATTATTCCACCCAAAACTAGGACGTTCGCGATGAATGCTACAAAGTGGATCACCGGACCTGCTGGTACGATCGCCCGAACTCCGTTAATAGCCTCGAGTGGAGTTGCGATCATAACGCCATATCCTGCAATAAGAAGCGACCATACGAGTGCCGAAGCATCACCCCTTGGGAGAACAAGTGTGGGGAACACTGCTGCCATAGCCACCATCCAGATTCCGATCGTGATCAAGGGAAGATGCACAGTATTCCAACCACGAAATTCTTCGCCCAGCAGACCTACCACGGCCAGGAGGCTTATTAGCAGTCCGGCCAAAATAACAATAGATCCGTGAAAAATAAGTCGTTCTCGATGATTACCAATCATAATCTTCCTCCTTTTTTTTATTTTCGAAAATAACCTTAGGGATAATACGCCAGTAATGCGCTCCGAAGGAGCGCGGTTATTACTGGTCGGTCTTCATCCCATTGTTATGCGGTCTATTTAATTACAGATCTTAATAATTCTTCAAATTTCCATTTTTCGTTTTTGTAAACGTATTTCATCTCCACATATGATATACCTTCTGTGGCAATATCTCCTGATTCAAGTCGATAAGTTACATCCGCTCTTATGGTAGAAGATTGCAAATTCATTTCTAATATTGAAATCTTAAGAACCATCCCTGGGGTTTTGCCATCATCTTGTATTATTCTTATTCCTTTAATTTTCTTCGGAGGCGTTGAAGACATATTTATCATTATTTCTGTTATGTTCTTATTTTCAACATTCTTCAAATCAACCAATGGTGTATTGTCTGAAAAGACATGCTGCAAACCTGATAATTCAAGTCTTGCTCTATTTTCTTCATTTGTCTGTTTTTCGAGTTGTTTTTGATTTCCACACCCCAAAAGGATTATGGATTCAATCAAAACTAGAATTATTATGGCGTTCTTACTCATTTTCTATCCGTATAACATAAAGTTCACTCGCCGGAAGCCGTGCCCGATAGGGCGCGGGTTTCGGTCGAGTGTAACGGCTCGTTATGCGCTATCTCTCTGAATCCACGTTAAATATTGGTTTTAGTATGCCTATGGCTAAATCTTCCAAATAAAATCTTTCTACGAAATTATCTTTGCCGTCGATTTGCTTATAACTGATGGCAAGGTTTTCTGTTGCAATGGTTCGCGTATCCTCATAGTTGGGAAATAACCTATCCAGGCGATCCCTTACTTGACAGGATGTTGTCATGCGCTTGGCAATACCATTTACTAAAGCTCTATCCACGGTTCGTGCTGTTCCTAGCTTTAAATTCAAGCCAATTCTTTTTGCAAAATCAGATGCATTCTTTCCCACATAGAGGGGCAACCTATCATTTGGAGCTATATTCAAATGCCCTTTATCTATTTTTAGCGTAAGTTGAACTCCACCTGGACCGCGAAAATGAAACTCTGGATTCTGAATTGTTGATAAAAATTGATCTAGCGTACCTCTCCACCAAAAAACATAAACTCCACCGAAAGATGGGCGTCCATTTTTGGATAGCTTCCAATTAAGTGCATTGTTACTTTGAGGAATAGGCTCTTCCTTTATTTTTAATAGCTCAGCTAATTCTTTCATAATAATTTTGGTGCGCATAACATATATTATACAGCCGTTTTGTTTGTGCAAATACGGCATTTAGTGCAGTCTATTGCGTTATCCAGCTTGAACGAAGCAGGGAATAACTTATTGAATATAATCCGTTTTATCGCAATCATCCACTTTTTGCCCTTTACGTTATGCAGCAAATATCGCTGCCTAAACGGTTAATACTAGTATTATCGGTCAAAGTCAATATTGGTTTTGAAATTTGGTAATATAGGGAAAGGATGGAAGTTCTGAGGACACAATACTTAACTCTGAATTATGTATGATGTCCCTATATCTTTATAAACTAGTGTCACTTGGTTAACTTCGCGCTGATGAGACGGTTGAGGCTGATGCCTTCCTCTGCAGCCTGGATAGCCAGTTGCCTGTGAACATTCGGAGGAATCCTCACCACAAATTTTCCGCTGAATTTCTTGCTGGAAAGAGGTAGGGGAGTGGATTCTCCCTTTGGATTTCGTTAAAACTGTTTATCATTCATATCTCAGCGAATCCACAGGGTTTGCCATAGCCGCTTTTATAGAGAGGAAAGAGATAGTGAAGATCGAGATGGTCAGGGCCATGATGGGAGATAGCAAGAAAACCTCCCATCCAATTCGAGTACGGAAGGCAAAACTCTGAAGCCACTTTTGCATTCCATAATAAGCAATTGGCCAGGCCACAATATTTGCAGCAGTTACCCATTTGAAAAAATCCCTCGACAACAGCAAGTAGATATTGAATGCCGAAGCGCCGAGAACCTTTCTTATCCCGATCTCTTTTGTCTTCTGTTCGGCCGTAAAGGCTGCCAGGCCGAATAGTCCCAGACATGCCACTACAACCGCTATTAGGCTAAAGATTTGAAAGATTTCGCCCAGGCGCCTGTCCGCCCTGTGCAATGCTTCGAAGCTTGCATCCAGAAAGAAATAATCCATGGGATAATCGGGGATCAACCGCTTCCACACTGACTGAAGGCCATCAGCGCTTCAGCCGCCTCCTCATCAGGAACAGCGATCCGTATGATCTCACATCCGGCTGTTTCAAGCTTCTTGATCTGTGCGATCGTGGCTGCTTCATCTCTGGTATCGGTCTTGGTCATAGACTGAATGGAGACCGGAGCATGTCCTCCAACAGGCACATCGCCCACAGTGATCTGCCGTGTTTTCCGTCGAATCTTATTATAATCCAAAGCTTAGGTCCTTCTTTCCTTGTAATCCAACTTTCTACACAATTATTATAGCAATACTCCAAGATTTTGTCTGTAAAGGCATTATTATATTAAACATTTACATTATGTTTTTCCGCAACCATATCCTTTTAATCCCGGTTATATTATATAAATTGAGAAAAAAAGAATAATAAAGGAGAGAGATATGCGAAGGATATCAATATTTTTTCTAAGTATGATTTTAGGATTGACCCAGATCCCATTAATTAGTGCCGCGCAAATTGCGAAAATAATGCCGGAAAAACCGCAATGGGGGGATACGATCACAGTCACCTATGATCCGTCAGCAGAAGCTGCAGAGTTTTTTCCTGGTGACGACTTATATACTGTTTATTCCATTTCCAGAGATGACTCCATGGGACAAGGCTGGAAAAAGATGCAAAAAAGCGGGAACCTTCTCTCCTGCAAGATACTTATAGAAAAAGGCATGTCTTTTCTCACTTTTTATTTTATAACCAAGGACAAATGGGACAGAAAAGCCAGCGTTTCTACCATGATCTATAGAAAAGATGGAATCCCGGCAATGGGTGCCAATCTCCATAAGATGCTGACATCTTCTCCGAACGAGTACCTGGAGTTTTTTCAAAAAGAACGGGAATTATATCCTGACAACTATGCGGTTTTTAGGGACAAGTGGCTTCTTGAAGGGGCTTTCGATCAGAAAAACCTGCTGCCGATCGTTAAAAAAGATATGGCGTTCTTACAAAAACAGGTGAAAAAGGAATCTCCCCGCCTGTTGTTTGCCCTTTCATCCGGATATATGCTTTTGGATGATGAACCTGCCAGCCGAAATATTCTGCATCAAATGGTGAGAAAATATCCTCATCACTTTTATACAAGCAGTGCCATCAGAAATTATGATTATTTTGTTTTTTCCAAACAAATAAAAGGGGACGGCCCGGAAGAAGTAAATCTTCTGAAGCTTGAATTTATTAAAAAAGCACCACAGTCAAACTACGCCAGAAACAATTGTGCCTATTTTGCAGCCCTGAAGGAAGTAGAGCTTAAGATCATAAGCTCTGTGTGTAAACCATGGATAAAAAAGGAGCCGGATAATCCTTTGCCATATTTCAATCTTGCCATGGCCTGCTTCGAAAGAAAACAACGGTTAGATCAAGCAACAACATTGATCAACAAGGCAATAGACCTTATTCTTCATGGAAAATTGCGTTTTTATAAAGACATATCCGGTTTTTTATCCGGAAAATACCTCCCCAGGTTTTACAAACTAAGTTCCGAGATCTATTTACAGGCAGGAAATACAGCCAGAGCCCTAGGGGACATCAAAACCGCCCAAGCCTTACTAAAGGAAACTCAGCCAGAATATTATGAAGTCGAAGCTACTATTTGGCAAAAACTCGGCTATTTACAAAAAGCTGAAAAGGTGTTTTTTGAAGCCTATCAACTCGGCTCTCTGGAATCTAAAACTTCAATAAAAAATATCTTCCAGAAAAGACATGAAAGCCTGGAGGGTTTTGATACTTATTTTGCCGAAGAACTGGAAAAAAACAAATCTTCTGTGGACAAAGAAAAGAAAGCTGCTCCCGATTTTGAGGTTAAAACCCTGGAAGGGAAAACACTTCATTTATCGGACTTGAAAGGAAAAGTAGTAGTGCTTAATTTCTGGTTTGCCGGATGCGCTCCCTGCAGGGTCGAGATACCCGGGCTTAATACATTGAGGAAAAAATATCAGGAGAAGGAGGTGGTCTTTATCGCTTTCGCCTTGGATAAACCCACCGCTCTGACAGAATTTCTCCAGAAAATTCCCTTTGAATACCA
>JAGLWV010000210.1 GCA_023133225.1 Candidatus Aminicenantota bacterium
GAGGCTTTCCTTCTTCTCTTCTTGGACGGATACTTTTCCTCACTCCCAGCTTCTGGTCGACGCGTTGGATGCTGCCAAACTGGAGATCGTTATAGAGCCAGCGGCTGTCGTTCGGGTCTACCTGGTTATACATGCCGTCCCCGCCTCCGACAGAGGCCCAGTCGTCCCCGGTGATTCGTCCGAAAATACTGTTGCTGGGTATCTTGACTGAACCGGTATCCTGGGTTCCTCCATAGATGTTATACGGCTCATCCATATCGACGCCGATCGCATAGAACTGGGCTATCGGAATGTTTTCATAGGCGTCCCAGGTTTTCCCCCAGTCATAGGTTATGGCAAGCCCTCCATCATTTCCCAGAATAATATGGTTTGAATTGTCGGGATTTATCCACACAGCATGATGGTCGACATGGATACCTGTAGCAGTATTACTTCCCCACTTTTTTCCTCCGTCTGTGGACCGGTACAATCTTGTGCTCTGAACATAGATGACCTTATCATTATTGGGGTCGATCTTGATCTGGCCGTACCATTTACCGCCCCCGATTCTGTCTTTGATAGAGTTCATCTTTTTCCAGGTTTTTCCCGCATCTTCGGAGCGGTACACTTCTCCACCGATCCGCCGTTCCTGAGGTTCTATCTTGCGCCTCCGTTCCTGTTCGGCTTCTGTTTTGGTCGGGGGACGCATATTATAGTTATCAATTGTGGCATACATAATATCCGGATTCCTTAAATAAATGTCGATCCCTATCCGGCCGAGCTTTCCACCAGGCAGTCCACCTCCCAGCTTTGTCCATGTTTTTCCGGCATCGGTCGACCTGTAAATTCCGCTTTCCGGGCCTGCTTCTTCAAAATGCCAGGGCTTCCGCCATTTATCGTACGCGGCGGCATAAACCATGTCGGGATTTGCCGGGTTTATGGCCACATCCACGATTCCGACTTTTTCGCTGATGTAGAGGGATTTTTTCCATGTTTTGCCGCCATCTGTGGTCTTAAAAAGCCCTCTCTCTTTGTTAAACGAAAAATGGTAGCCAAGGGTAGCGGCATATACGATATCCGGATTTTTTGGATGAATGGCAATTCTTCCGATATGACGTGTCTTCCGCAATCCCATATATTTCCAGGTTTTTCCACTATCGGTGGATTTATATGCTCCGTCTCCAAGTAGCGAGAGACGTCCGGAGGCGGGTGAGCCTGTTGCGACCCAGACAATATTAGGATCTGAAGGTGCAATGGCTACATCAGGGATGACCAATCTGCTCTGGTCATCAAAAACAGGTTTGAATGTCGTTCCGTTATTCACCGTCTTCCAGAGCCCCCCGGATGCGGTCGCGACGTAGAAGGTATACGAATACGGCTGAGATGGGGGTACGGCAATATCCAGTATCCGTGCGCCCTGCCGTGCCGGCCCGAGTGCCCTGTAAGTGAAAAATTTCAGTAAATCCTCATTAAAGAGCTCCTGGCCATTTCCGAATATTTCGGAAGTAAAGGATAGAAGACAAAAACAAATTAAAATCCCTGATAAAAACATTTTAAGCTTCATAAATCATCCTCCTCAATTAAGAAGTGTACTCTCCTCGATCCTGCCACGTCAGGCAGCCTGAGGGAACAGAATGAAGAGAATCTTTTCCATTTATGAGACTCCTATTTATCTCTCATTGTTTTGTCAATTCTTGATACTGCTGATTTTAAATTTTCTAAAGAATTAGCATAGGATAGGCGGATGCATCCCGCTCCACTTTTGCCAAAACATTCACCTGCAACCGTTGCGACTCCGGCTTTTTCCAGCAGCTTATTCGCCATTTGGTATCCATCCATCCCAGTCTTTTTGACAGAGGGGAACAGGTAAAATGCTCCTTCCGGTTTCGTGCAGGTAAATCCTAGAATTTGAATGATCGCATCGTAAAAATAATCTCTGCGTATTTGAAATTCATTAAGCATCGCCTGAGAAGGTCCTTGATTCCCATTTAAAGCTTCTATAGCGCCCCATTGAGCGAACGTGTTTGTTGAGGTGATCATGTATTGATGATATCTCAGGATAGGATTGATCAGTTTTTCTGGTCCAAGAACATACCCAATCCTCCAACCTGTCATCGAATAGTATTTGGAAAAGCCATTCAGGACAAGGGTCCTGTTTTTCATGCCCTCCAAAGTGGCCAAACACACATGTTCAGAAGGTGGGTAAATGATTTTTTCATAGATTTCGTCACTTAAGACAGCTAAGTCATATTTATTTGCTAAATGAGCAATCTTTTCTAACACCTCTCGCCCTGTAACCGCTCCAGTGG
>JAGLWV010000211.1 GCA_023133225.1 Candidatus Aminicenantota bacterium
ATCTTTTTTCAGTAGACCCTAATTACGTACAACTTATGGTACTACAATGTAAATGCTTAATTTAGTATTTGTCAATACTTTTTCATTAAATGTCGTTTGTTGTCGCTTTATGTCGCTTTATTTCACATTAAATGCTTTTAATATGGCACATGGGTGAAAGATTTTTCTCTGCCTACATACAGGTTTCAATGTCCACAGCATAAAAGTTTCCTACAAAACAATTCGCAAGAATTACCTTCGCCATCTTTATTCGCTAATTCTTTCTTCTTTTTATTCCTTTTACGGCACCCTCTATCAAACGGTAAGCCGCTTTTAGAGATATCAGATCCTTATCTTTCTCGCCATATGGCAAGGAGGCAATGCCTATAGCCGCCGCTTTTTCATACTGAAACATCATTTCTAAAGCGGCAGCAAGCTCTTTGCTTGTCGGTCCCCTGGGAGCTGTTAGGGGATGACCGAGCACTTCTTTGGGATCAAGAACATCCATATCGACATGGATGTAAATAATCTCTGTCAACCGACTCAATCTTTCCATCTGTTTGTTTATATTATCAGAAAGATTTTTAATATCTTCAACAGAAATCATCTCACATTGGGAGCGGTCCAGGAGCTCCTGCTCCAGGGGGTCAACATCCCTCAAACCAGCCATGACAATATATTTTGTCGGCAGTGCAGGATCAAGGCCTGTTTTCAAACGCAATCGGGTTAAACACTTCCCGGCTGCGATGGCAACAGGCATGCCGCCGAGCATTCCGCTGAGTGTCGTTTCCGGAGTATTGAAATCCGCATGAGCATCGATCCAGACAAGCCCGACACGAAGCGGCTTTCTGCCTGCCAGGCCGGCTGACTGCAGACCTCTAACATCAGATTTTTCAGAACTCTCGCCTCGCCCCAAATGCTGAAGGCCGGCCAGCATTCCCAGCAAATCTACACAGTTAGTCAGGAGTCCTATGGTAAAATATTCATCTTTTCCATTTTCGACAATGAGTTTCCCCAGATGTTTGTTCTCAAGAGCAGCCCTGTTCCAGTCACCATATTGCTTGTCTTCTTCCGGTGTTAATTTAACGGTAGCTACTTTCACTATTTCACATCCCAATTTTGTGAGTTTATCTTTGAGTCCTCCGCTTTCCATCACTTCAGGTCCCTTTGAACGATTCTTCACGATGAGGACCTTTAGCTTTCCTCCAGCATTACTCTGAGCTATTGAGGATAGATGGAGCAGTATAAAAATGACAGTGATAACACTAAATAAGCTTTTCAATGTAAACTCCTCAATATTATTTCCATTTCTGCATTTACCACAGGAAAAAACAAGCATCAAACATTGCCATTATATTGTCAAACCTACTATTTGACAATGGATTATCATAATTGTAAGATTCAAAAATAAGGCTATAAATATGAAAGACATTAAAATAATCATACTAAAGGAAGAAGATGGGTATGTTGCCTTCCCTATTGGTTTAAAAGGTGTTGTTGTCAGTGATGGCGATACATATGAAGAAGCTTATAACAATATAAAAGAAGCAATTAAATTTCATATAGAAACATTTGGTGATGCAATCTTAGATGAAATTGAAACTCCTCTGGAAGCCTATATAGCTGATCTAAAAGTTTCATCCCCAAGATGATCAAATTTCCAAAAGATGCGCCTAAAGATAAAGTCCTTAAAGCATTAAACAAACTTGGTTTTATAGTTGTTCGAGAAGGGAATCACATTTCTTTACAAAGAAAAGAATTAGACGGATCTTCCACCCCAATGACCATTCCGAACCATAGAACATATCGCTCAAGTACACTAAGAATTGCAATTTGTCCAGAGGCGTGATAATTTACG
>JAGLWV010000212.1 GCA_023133225.1 Candidatus Aminicenantota bacterium
CCTAAACGGTTAATACCAGTATTATCGGTCAAAGTCAATATTGGTTTTGAAATTTGTCAACATATGGAAAGGATGCATTATTCACTTAAAGACTTTTTCTTTGAAGAAGTTCGTAATACTTTAGAAGTTATGGGGACACAATACTTAACTCTGAATTATGTATGATGTCCCTAGATCTTTATAAACTAGTGTCACTTAGTTAACTTTGCGCTGATGAGACGGTTGAGGCTGATACCTTCCTCAGCAGCCTGGATAGCCAGATGTCTGTGAACATTCGGCGGAATCCTCACCACAAATTTTCCGCTGAATTTCTTGCTGGAAAGAGGTAGGGGAGGAGATTCTCCCTTTGGATTTCGTTAAAACTGTTTATCATTCATACCGCAGCGAATCCACCGGGTTTGCCCTGGCCGCTTTTATAGAGAGGAAAGAGATAGTGAAGAGCGAGATGGTCAGAGCCATGATGGCAGATAGCAAGGAAACCTCCCATCCGATTCGAGTACGGAAGGCAAAACTCTGAAGCCACTTTTGCATTCCATAATAAGCAACTGGCCAGGCCACAATATTTGCAGCAGTCACCCATTTGAAAAAATCCCTCGACAACAGCAAGTAGATCTTGAATACCGAAGCGCCGAGAACCTTTCTTATCCCGATCTCTTTTGTCTTCTGTTCCGCCGTATAGGCTGCCAGGCCGAAAAGTCCCAGACAGGCCACCACAACCGCTGTTAGGCTAAAGATTTGAAAGATTTCGCCCAGCCGCCTGTCCGCTCTGTGCAATGCTTCAAAGCTTGCGTCCAGAAAGAAATAATCCATGGGATAATCGGGAATCAGCCGCTTCCACACTGACTGAATAGCCATCAGCGCTTCGCCGTAACGGTTGGCATCCAGACGGATAGACAGGTAATCATGCTGCTCTATGGGCGTCACCAGTGAAATTATTGGGTATGCATCTCTATGAAAAGAATAGAGATTCATATCTTTGATGATACCGGTGATGGTGCCGCTGTATTCCCCGGCTCTACTCCACCATTGGACCTGTTTTCCTATCTTTAAGCGACAGTATTTCATCAACATGAACATTTGTTGACTGGACAATCCTTCCAAGGTCAACTTCCGTTGACATTTTTGCAAAGCTCGTGTGAATCAGAGATGGCCATTTACAGGGGAGGATATCTGTGAGCCTCTATTCTGGCCCGTTTCGTGAATCATTCCTGCTGCCATGGCAGGGATATACCGTCAGCGTCATCCGGAGTGGACTGTGTTCTACAGGGTGCTGTTTCACTATTTTGACGAATGTGTTGCAGAATATGAGAATCGCTTCGAGAGAGAGTATGGCTATTTTCGTCCAGTCATTCAAGAAGTTGTTGAGAAATACCTCGACTGTGGCAATCCGAAGTGTGGCTTTGCGCGGATTCGATGCAGAGATTGCGGGAGTGAGTTTTTATTGCATTTTTCATGTCATGGGAGAGGATTTTGCCCCTCCTGCCATTCCAAGAGACGTGAGGAATGGGGTGAGTGGATGAGGGAGTCTCTTGTGCTGGATGTTCCTCACCGCCAGGTGGTATTGACTATCCCAAAGATGTTGAGGATATACTTCAAGTACAACCGTTCGCTTCTCAGTGGTCTCTGTCTCTGTGGGAAAGAAACAATTCTGAAATACTTCAAGGCCGCTACAGGAAGAGAGCTTACGCCTGGCATTATTGCCGTCATACAGTCGTTTGGGTCCCGGATAAATCTTCACCCCCACCTCCATTTTCTTGTTTCCGAGGGCGGTTCAGACCGGGAGGGACGTTTCTACAGTGTTTGTCGTTTTAATGATGGTCTTTTACGAGAGCTCTTTACCCGGGAGGTATTCTCTCTGCTTGTTCATAAGCAACTGATCAACCTCACGCTTGTGCAGAAAATATTGCGTTGGAAACATACCGGTTTCCATGTCCACAGCAAAGTGAGGGCCACAAGTAAGCAGGAGGCGGAAAGAGTCGGCAAATACATGATAAGACCGATCCTATCCCTCAAGCGGCTTTCCTTTGATAAAGCCCAGGGGCAGGTAATCTATCAATACGGAAAGCACAGCTCAAAGCTTGAGCGGATGGATTATCTGGAGTTTATCGCCAGAGTCACCTCCCACATCCCTGATAAGGGTCAGGTCACACTGCGTTATTACGGGTTATGCAAAGCTTTGCATAAGCCGTATTATGCTGAGTTCAAAATTA
>JAGLWV010000213.1 GCA_023133225.1 Candidatus Aminicenantota bacterium
TCTTTTTTCAGTGGACCCTAAGTAATTTCAAGAGAATAAAAAGGTTGATAGTAGAGAGGGACTATTTTGAATAAGTATATAATTTTACTATTAAGATTTTTTGTTGGATTATTATTTATCTGGGCAGGAATTTCTAAAATTATTGATCCAATCCGTTTTATCAATGACATTCATAACTATAGACTTTTTACTATTAATATTTCCTTCATAATAGCGATTATACTGCCTTGGATTGAGTTAATCTGTGGACTATGTTTAATTTTAGGCATAAAAATTAAAAGTAGCTCACTTATAATCTCAAATGTTTTAGCTTTGTTTATAATAGTAATCTTGATAACGATGATTCGAGGTATTAATGTTGACTGTGGCTGTTTTAGAGCTCAAGGTGGAAAAGTTGGTTGGAAATTACTAATTCAGGATATAATACTATTCACTTTGAGTATTGTGACTTTTAAGTTTGACAGAGGATGGTTAAGTATCGAAAAGTTATTTAGTAAAATTATTGGAAGCAAAATTTTAATTTAATTCGTTCCACTGAGAATCACAAAGCCAGCAACTTACTGAAAAATCAACAATTTCAAGAAAATTGAGGTGTATTGTGTTGTTCTAAATATTTGTATTGTTTGTATTAAACTGTACGAGAAGGTGACACAGTTGGCAGCGGGCTGTTGCCAGCATAAGGGGAGTTGATGATGGGAACCAAATAGGTAGGGGCTCTCCAGTCGGTAAAAAAGAGTCATATTTTTTATACCATATTATTCCATATTTGTTACCGCCATGCGATAATGTCCTGATTGTGCCATGCAAAAATGTCCGGTTTAAGAAAAATGTTATAAGGTTCTTTATTGTTTATTTTAGCAAGGAGAACCGAGATGGCAGAGGACATTATTTTTATGAAAGTTAAAGAGATTGAGCATCTCAGGATCATTCACAAAGTTTTCGACAAGCAGGTCACACAGGTAAAGGCAGCAGAGATATTAGGATTATCGGAGAGGCAGGTAAGGAGGATTGTAAAAAGGATTCGCGACGGAGGTGACCGAAACATTGTGCATAGAAGTCGAGGACAGGCAGCAGTGAACAAGATGCCGAAGGAGCTGGAGGATCATATTGGAGGGATAGTCAGGGATGAGTATCCTGATTTTAGGCCGTCCTTAGCGTCTGAGAAGCTATGGGAGTGTCACGATATAAGAGTGGGGCGGGAGAAGCTTCGGCAGATCATGATAGAGCGAGGATTATGGAAGGTGCGCAAGCGCCGGGATAGGCATGTCTATCAGTGGCGGGAACGGAAAGCCTATTATGGCGAGATGATTCAGATGGATGGGTCCCATCATGATTGGTTGGAGAATCGGGGGCCGCGGTTAGTGCTTATGGGATATATTGATGATGCGACGAATCGCTTTTTTGGCCGTTTTTATGACTACGAAGGAGTCTATCCTGCCATGGATTCGTTGACGCATTATATACGGATGTACGGGCTTCCTGCGAGTTTATATCTGGATAAGCATTCAACGTACAAAACAACACGTCAGCCAGATACCGAGGAACTTCTAAAGGGACAGAGAGCTCACACACAGTTCGAAAGAGCCGCCAAAGAGCTTGGGGTAAAGATATTGCATGC
>JAGLWV010000214.1 GCA_023133225.1 Candidatus Aminicenantota bacterium
GTCATTGCGAGAAGCGAAGCGACGTGGCAATCTCAAAAAAAGGGGACTGGCTCGTTTTTCCGTAAGGAAAAAGGTGCCTGTCCCCCTTTTTTTTCAATATATTTTACAATAGTGAGGGCAATAGATGATAAAAAAAATTAGCCACCTGGGAGTGGCGGTAAGAGACCTTGCAGAAGCAAGGGAGTTTTATCGCTCTATCCTAGGGCTGGAATCGTCTGATCCTATTTTAGGAGGCGAAGGGGCGATTGAAGTAAGCATGGTCCAGGTGGGTGATGCTATCGTTGAGCTCCTCCAGCCGATCGGAAATGAGGGAGTAATGGCAAAATTCCTGGAAAAACGGGGCGAAGGCATTCACCACATCTGTTATGAAGTCGATGATATAAACGCAGAAGTCACCTCACTTAAAGCAAAGGGAATAGAAATTATTGGTGAACCGAAGCCTGGTGCCGAGGGAATGAGCGTTTTCCTTCATCCCCGGGGGACTCACGGCGTTCTGGTTGAATTGGTGGAGAAAGAAGAATAAGGATGTCGGTAACAAAAATCCAAGCATCTGGAGGATACAAATGGATTTTGAGCTAACCGGGGAACAGAGAATGTTTCGGGATATGGCCCGTAAGTTCGCCGAACAGGAGATTTTACCGACACTCAAAGAGAACGAACGCCAGGAGAAATTTGACCATGGGATTATAAAAAAACTGGCTGAACAGGGGCTGTTGGCCCCTCATATGCCCGAAGAATACGCTGGATTAGGACTCGATTATGTGACCTCGGTTATCATCTGGGAGCAGCTTTGCGGGGCAAGCCTTGCTGTTACCCAGGCGGCGGTGAGCGGTCCTATCCAGCCCGCAACCAACCTTCTGGATGCCGGGAGTGAAGAACAGAAAAAGAAGTTCCTTCCATTGGTGTGCAAGGGTGATTTGATTTTATCCGGGGCTGTCGTTGAGCCTGCCGCCGGCAGCGATTCCTCTATGATAGAGACGGCTGCGGTCCGCAAGGGGAATCGCTGGATCATCAACGGTACCAAGACCTTTATAACTAACGGCGAAATAGCTGATGTCGTCTTGTTCATAGCACAGACGGATAAAAGCAAAGGGATCAAGGGATTGGTCACCTTTATCGTGGAGAGGGGCACACCAGGCTTTTCCAGTAAAGCTCAGAAGGGAAGGATAAGCTGGAGGGGAGGAAGTGAAGGCTCTTTAAGATTCACTGATATGGAATTGCCTCTGGAGAATCAGATCGGAGAGATCGGACGCGCCTTGAAAGATGCCCTGCGGGGCATCGATACGGCCCGTCTGTTTTTGGCCGCCGGCTGTGTTGGTTTGGCCCAGAGCTGTCTTGATTCCAGCATAGAGTATGCGAAACAGCGTGTTCAGTTTGGAAAGCCTATTGGAGGTCATCAGCTGGTACAGGAATTAATCGCTGAAATGGCGACAAGGACCGAAGCAGCCAGATGGCTTACCTATCGTGTTGCCGATCTGAAAAGCCGCAATGTCCGCCACATAAAAGAGATGTCCTATGCCAAATATTTTGCTGCTGAGACGGCTCTTTGGGTTGCCTCACAGGCGGTCAAGATACATGGATCCTACGGCACTTTTGATGATTATCCGGTAGGCCACCACTATCAGGATGCGATCACAGCAACTATACTCGGCGGCACTGCCCAAATGCACCAGTTGACTATCGGGCAGCAGCTTCTGGAGCTGGCTGCGTTTAAGTAATAGGCATAAACTAAAGCTGTGAAACAAAGATTTGATGCGATTGTTGTCGGAGCCGGTCCGGCAGGTTGTGCCTGTGGTTACAGCCTGGCAAAGGCTGGACTTGAGACGTTGGTTGTAGAGCGGGGGAAATTTGCCGGCGCAAAGAATATGTGGGGTGGTGCGTTCTACGGCCCAACCTTAAACCAGCTCTTTCCTCGCTTCTGGGAGAAAGCTCCGGTAGAAAGGTACATCCTTCGCCATAGATTTTCTATGCTCACATCGGATGCTTCTCTATCCGCTGAGTTCACCACGAGGAAATTCGGAGTGCCTCCCTATAACGGCTTTTCTTTGCTGCGCTCCCGGTTTGACCGATGGTTCGCCTCTAAGACAGAACAGGCTGGG
>JAGLWV010000215.1 GCA_023133225.1 Candidatus Aminicenantota bacterium
AAACCCCGTTGTTCCATAGAAACCATTTCCAGAACTTCTGGAAGCAAAAGCTCTTTGATGGATTTTGGTTCTAATGGGATAATTCTCAGAGCAATAGCCAAACTTCCCCGCTGGTGGAAGATGTTTCCCCTGAATCTACCAAATCCAGGAAAGCTGTACGCCAGATCTAAATCTAATTCTTCTTCCAAAATGTTCTTCTGGGAACCAGTTGTGATCTGGTCCACAAGCTCCTTGGTCTGGGATGGCGATAATCTTGGATAACTTGTCAGAGGTTTGAGCACTCCGTTCATCCGAAGAATGGGGTGATTTCCAGGCTTTATGTGAAGGTCAGATGCTTCACTTTCGATCGCTATTTTCAACAGATCATCAATTTTCATCGCCATTACTCCTAAACATTTTATTTAAATGTATATAAGCCAATTATATTTATCTTCCCTCTCTCCGTTAATATAAGCGAAATATTCATCTTGGAGAATTTTTGTTATGGGACCTCTTTTGCCCTCTCCAATTTTTATCTTATCCACAGAACGAATAGGTGTGATTTCTGCTGCTGATCCAGTGAAAAAGATTTCGTCCGCAATGTAGAGCATTTCCCGGGGAAGTATTTCCTCAGTTAAGGGAATATCCAAGTCCTGAGCTAAATGGATCACTGTATCTCTTATAATTCCGGGTAAGATGGATGCAGATAATGGCGGAGTGTGAATTTTTCCATCTATCACAAGAAATATATTCTCTCCGCTTCCCTCAGAAATATGCCCGCTTACATTGAGGCCAATTCCTTCTACATAACCCTCTAAAATAGCCTCCATCTTTATCAGTTGAGAGTTCATATAATTGGCCCCTGATTTAGCGAGTGCTGGAAAGGTATTGGGAGCCATCCTTTGCCAGGTAGAAATCTTAACGTCCACTCCGTTCTCTAAAGCTCCATCGCCTAAATACTGACCCCATTCCCAAACAAGAATAGCAGAATCAATAGGATTAGGAAAGGGATCAACTCCGAGAGCTCCATAGCCCCTGTAAACAACTGGCCTTATATAACACTCTTTGAAATCGTTGGCTTCAATTGTATCTATGACTGCTTTTTCGAATTGATCCTGTGTGAACGGGATTTCCATGCGGTACATTTTGCATGAGTTATAAAGCCTTTTAATGTGAGCATCGAGGCGAAAAATGACTAATCCCTTGGGAGTATCGTAGGCCCTAAAGCCTTCAAAAAGAGAACTTCCGTAATGAATAACATGGCTGGCGATGTGAATGTTGGCTTCCTTCCATGGAACAAGTTTCCCGTTCATCCAAACTTTGCCTTTTTCATTAAAAGGATTCATTTATGACTCCCGTTGAAGAAATATTATGTTGATTTTTATAGATGTATTAATAATGTAGATTCGGCAGTTCATTTTATCTCAATACCTGATTTAAGTCAAACCGCAAAAGTGGCATTATTTTTTCGGAGCGATCTCTCCACAATAAGGACAGGTAATAGCTTTATAAGGTAAAGGCCGGCGACAATTCCAGCAGAGATTGGTCGCCGTTCGTTCCCTGGCCTTAATTCTTCCCATTATATCATCAATTTCTGATTTTTTTGAATCCTTACCTTTGAAGGTGGAGAGATGCCGGATAATTTCTGATGCTTTTTGATATCTCTCTTCAGGCCTTGCAGCGAGGCACTTCATGATGATTTCATTTATTTCTTTAGGAATTTTACTGTTCTCTACCCGGGGGGGCTTAATTTTTCCGTCTTGTGCTTTTTCCATGATTTTAAAAGGATCGGGATCAAGAATCGGAGGATTGCCGATGATCAGTTCATAAAACATACAACCTATTGAGTAGATATCTGAATTAAAACTTGCCTTTCCCATAAACTGTTCCGGCGCCATATAAGGAGGAGAGCCGATTCTCGTTGATGCATAAGGGACATTGTTTAGCCAAGCGGATGTTCCGAAATCTGTGATTTTTGCAGTCCCGTCCTCTGAGATAAGGATGTTCGAAGGCCTGAGATCTCTGTGAATGATTTTATTTTTGTGGGCATGATCAACGCCATAGGAGATTTGGGTGATGTAATCAATGGCTTTTTCTATGTCCAGAATTTTTATTTTTTCTAATATTTTCTCCAGAGTTTTTCCTTTAATATATTCCATCACCATAAAAAAAATTTTATTTTCTTTCTCAGCCGAAAGCATGCGGACAATATTCGGGTGGTTCAGGGCGGCCTGAAGTCTTGGCTCTTTAAGAAGTTTGAAGAGTTCAAGAGATTGTTTATGGGGAACTTTGATAGCCACTTTTATATTGAGCCAGGTATCTTTTGCCAGAAAAACAGAGCCAAAGCCACCGCTTCCTAAGGGTCGCAATACCTCGTATTTGCCTACTTTTTGTCCCTGGAGAAACATCTTATATATTCCAAAAATGTGATATTAACGCCAGACTGCAAAGGGCAGCCGTCTCTGCTCTGAGTATTTGGCTGCCCAGGTTGACCGCCTCGAAACCATTATTCAAAATATATTCTTCTTCTTCTTCTTCCCAGCCACCTTCAGGGCCCACGAGTACAAGAACGGAAAAAGGGAGCTCTTCTTTTTGAATTTCTGAACCGGAGCTTTGTATCAATATTTCTTTTAAATATTTTCCTTTGTTTTCGCTTAATAATAGCTTTCTTTCTTCATTTCTTCTCTTGATCAGGTCCTTAAGATGAACTGGAGACAGGATGAGAGGCAGATGAGACCTCTGGCTTTGTTTGGTTGCGCTCCGCGTAATTTTTTTCCATCTTTCCATTTTGTTTTCAATTTTTCCATTGATTTTCACCACTGTCCGAGCGGTTATTACAGGGATAATGGTTTTGACCCCCAATTCTGTCGATTTCTGGAGGATCATGTCCATTTTTTTTGATTTCAAAAGTGCCTGTGCCAGGGTGATCTTAACCCTGGGCTCTTCTTTTTCCATTTTCTTGAGGATGGATAATTGTGTACTATCTTTATCTATTTTTTCGACTCTGGCCAGATAATTTGTGCCTAACTCGTCGAAAAGCCAGATTTTCTCCTTCAGCTTTATTCTGGCCACTCTGCTTAAGTGACGATGTTCCTCTCCTTGAAGTAGAACAGTGTCGGAATGGAGGCTGTTTTTGTTAATAAAGAAACGATTTGAAGTCAATATTTGCTCTAATGAATACTACTTTTTTTCTTGCTCATAATGTCTCGATTTATGGCTTCAGGATTTTCACCCCTGGATTTTGCAAAGTGCCGCAGCAATTCCTTTTGCTGCTTCGTTAAATTACCAGGGATTTTCACATTGACCTTAACGAACAAATCTCCTTTCCTGTAGCTTTGAAGGCTTTTTATGCCTTTTCCTTTTATCCTGAACACTTCACCTGATTGAGTTCCTGCTGGAATTTTAAGAACTTCATTCTCTTCAAGAGTGGGAATTTCAATTTTTGCCCCAAGGGCAGCCTGGGTAAAGGGCATTGAGATTTCGCAGTAAAGGTTGTTTTCTTCTCTTTCAAAAAAATCGTGTTTTTTAGTACGGATAACCACATAGAGGTCTCCTCTTGGAGCACTTCTGTCTCCAGCTTCTCCTTCTCCTTCTATTCTGAGTCTAGTGTGATCATCAACGCCGGCTGGGATTTTTATCTTTAATTCTCTTTTTTTCTTTACCTTTCCGGAACCACGGCACTCCTCGCAGGGAGTTGTAATAATATCTCCCGACCCCTTACACTGAGGGCAGGAACGCATGATCGAAAAAAAACCCTGTTGATAGCGGACCTGTCCTCTGCCCTGGCAATGTCGGCAGACTGATTTTTGAGTGCCGGGACGAAGCTTTGTGCCATCGCATATGGGACAGAGCTCCATCCGGCTAAGCTTGATATCGTTATCTGTGCCGAAAGCAGCATCCTCTAGAGTAATTTCAAATTCTAGGACAAGGTCTCTCCCCCTTTGGGGATAATCTGCCCCTTCTCGTTGCTGGGTTCCAAAAATATCTCTAAAGCCAAAATTGAAGAAGTTCCCCAAAATATCTTCGAAATCTTCGAAAACAGAAGAATTAAAGCCCGTAAAACCGGAAAATCCTTCTCCCCGCAGTCCGTCTTGGCCATATCGGTCATAAATAGACCTTTTCTCAGGATCTATGAGGATGCTGTAGGCTTCTGCCGCCTCCTTGAACTTTTCTTCAGCCTCTTTGTTGTCAGGATTCCTGTCCGGATGGAAATTGAGAGCCATTTGACGGTAGGATTTTTTTATCTCTTCTGAAGTGGAATTCCGTGAGAGACCGAGTATTTCATAATAATCTTTCTTTATCATTTGTTTTTCAGCCTGACTTAGTCAGGTTAGCTGCTGCCTTTCTTTGTCTCCTTAGCCATGATTTCATCTATTTCATCCTCAGTGAGGCCTGAGGATGGATTAATTTCGATCCGCCTTATTCTTCCCGAATCTATATCCTTGGCAGAAACTTTTGCAAGGCCACTAGCATCAATTTCAAAAGATACATTTATCTGAGGAACTCCGGATGGAGAAGGTTCAATTCCAACGAGGTCAAATTTTGCAAGAGATGTATTCTCCGACGCTTTTTGACTCTCTCCCTGGAGAACATGAACTTGCACCCTTTGCTGGTTGTGGTATACCGTCGTAAAAGCCTTTGTCCTTTTGGTTGGAATGGTTGTATTTTTTTCTATCAGTTTGAAAAAAGTGTCATTCTCTGTTTCAACTCCTAAAGAGAGAGGAGTCACATCCAGAAGAATAAGAGATTCTTTAGTTTTTCCTTTCAGAATTCCTGACTGGACGGCGGCTCCCATGGCCACAATCTCATCAGGATTAATATTTTCTACGGGTTTTTTCCCGAAAAAATCAGAAATCATATGCTTTATCAAAGGCATTCGGGTTTGCCCCCCGACTAAAATAACATCATCGATGTTTTCGGGCTTTAATTTACCTTCTTCGAGCGTTTCTTCTATATAAGGAAGAGTTTTTAAAACCAGATCGTTTGTTAGTTTTTCTAAGGTTGGTCGTGTGAGTGTTTTTATCAGGTGTTTTGCACAGGATTTATCAGAATAGATGAAGGGGAGATGAATATCGCTTTCCTCTGAGAAAGAAAGCGCTCGCTTTGCCTTTTCGGCTGATTCTTTTATCCTCTGGAGGGCTAGTTTATCCTGAGACAAATCGATTTTGGTCTCCTCTTTGAATTCTTCTAATATCCATTCTACAATACGGTTATCAAAGTCTTCTCCGCCGAGATAAGAAATTCCGTTAGTGGCCAAAACATGAAAAACGCCATCATTGATTTCCAAAAGAGAGATATCAAAAGTTCCTCCACCTAAATCGTAGACAGCCACAGTAACATTTTTTTCTGTTTCATATCCGTAAGCTAAGCTTGCTGCCGTTGGTTCATTTATCACTCGTGCTACTTTTAATCCAGCAATTTTTGCTGCATCCTTGGTAGCTTTTCGCTGGTGGTCATTAAAATTAGCAGGGACGGTGATAACAGCTTCAGTCACTTCCTCTCCAAAGAATGATTCAGCACATTCTTTTAAATAGCTAAAAATCATCGCAGAAATTTCCTGTGGACTGATCCTTTTTGATTCTACATTAATCACAATATCACCATTTTTTGCCTCTGCAAGTGAATAGGGCATTTTCTTTTTTATTTCTTCTACGTCTTTTGCACTGAATTTTTTACCCATGATTCTTTTGATGGCAGAGATGGTATTACTAGGATTGGTTACTGCCTGTCTTAAGGCCAGGTTGCCGATGAGTTTATCGCCAGATTCCATAAAGCTTACTACAGAGGGTGTGGTTGGAAGGCCATCCAGATTAGGGATGACTTGTGGTATTCCTTTTTCTAAGTGTGCAATACAAGAATAAGTCGTCCCAAAATCGACTCCGATTATATGAGCCATATCAGTTATCCTTTTTTTTAGGAATTAAAACCTTCACAAGAGCCGGACGAAGGAGCCTGTCATAGAGAGTATAACCTCTCTGCAATTCCTCTATAATCTGAGGTTCATCAACATTTTCAGATTCTTCGGTAATGAAAGCATGGTGGAGATATGGATCAAACTTCTTTTCCCTTGTTTCAATAGCTTTAATTCCTTGTTTCATCAATAGATCTGTATATTGCTTGTATATCATCTCAATACCCTGTCTAAGGTTCTTGCCGTCTTCATTGCTTTCTAATGCTCTTTCAAAATTATCCAGCACAACGAAGAGCTCTTTTATAAATTCGGCGAGAGCATATTGATAGAATTCGGTTTTTTCTCGTGTGACTCTTTTCCTTAAATTTTCCATTTCTGCGGCTTTTCTCAAGTATTTTCCTTTGAGTTCTTTATTCTCTCCTTTAAGCTCTTTATGCTCCTTCTTAAAAAACTTAATCTCTGCTTCACATGTCTTCAGTTTATCTTTCAAAGCTTTATATTTAATTTCTTTATCTTTACTGTTTTCTTTCTTAGTGGCTGGTTGTTCTTTTTTTTTATTTCCTGCAGATTCTATCTTGATCTTTTTTGTCATATTTCCTCCTTATGGATTATGAGTGATCATTTGACTTAATCTTTTGGCAACATAATCCACTATGGGAATAATTTTCTTATAAGGGATTCTCTTCGGGCCGATTATGCCAAGAGAACCTAAAACCTGGTTGTGATCTTCATAATGAGAAAGGATAAGGGAGCAATCAGGAGTATCCAGCACGTCTAATTCCGAGCCAATTAATACTTTTACCTTTTCAAAGCTGATAAAGTCAGAAAGAAGCCTTGCAAGTTTTTCCTTTTCTTCAAAATTTTGGAAAAGAGCTTTTAACCTCTCCATATTAAAAAGATCATGTTTTTCCAAAAGCTTCGGAGTTCCCTGAAGGAAAATTTGACCTTGTTGATCTTCTTGAGAAATGTAAGCTTTTAAGAGAGAAATCAATTTATCGATTATATTTTCATAGTTTATTTTGTACTTAGGGAGTTCACGAAGGAGATAATCTCGGACATAAAGTAAATTTTTTCCTCTGAAGTTCTGGTTGATATACTGAGAAGCTCTGTCAAGCTCGACCTGAGTGAAATAAGTATTTGTCTGGACGGTTTCATTCAGGATAAAGTTAGAAGTCGTGCTCAAAATGCTAATGACTCTATTTTCGGCTATCTTGATAAAACGAATGTGATTGAAATGAATCTTTGATATTCCGGGAGAAAGCACAAAACCTAAATTATCTGAATATTCTGACAAGATCTTAGAAACCTCGTTAAGAAGGGACTTGAAATCGCCCTTAATATGAGATTGTTTTTCGGACGGAAAATCGATCATATAATCTGGAAGCAGGGCTTCAGAGAGCAAATTGTTGACATAAAATCTTAAGCCTTTATCTGTAGGAATTCGTCCCGCGGATGTATGAGGTTGGAAGAGAAATTCCTGTTTCTCCAGCTTGACCATTATGTTTCTTACAGTTGCCGGAGAAACAGATATCTGGATCTTTTGTGCGATAAATCCTGAGCTTATGGGATTTCCGATTCTAAGATAACTGTCCACAATTAAAGTGAGGATCTGTTTATCTTTATCCCTCAAAACAACATTTTTCACTTCATTTCTCCAGAAATTTTATAGCATTAAACCTCAAATATTGTCAAATGACAAGCTGTGTATTTTAAATGAAAAAAGTAAAAATCCTGCCAGATCCTCATAATGGCAAACGGAACAATAATGGCTTCAGCTTATTCTGATTCCGGCATAACCGACAACTTCAAAGTAATCTCCTGTTGTATCCCCTGAAGTCTGGTATTTTATGAGGGTCGCCTCCTGTGCTCCTAATTCCTTTGAAGCAATTAAAGCAGAAGTGGTGGATTGAAAGCCGCACATGCTGATATTTTCACTTTGAACGATATCATAGAGACCCTTAGGATCCATCGCAAGGATCTTATCAATCGCTAAAAAGTCTTTTTTCTCCGCGACTTCCCGGCTCACATAATGACTCATATCGGTACTGACAACAATCATCACATCTTTTTTGAAGTCTTTTATTCCTTGAGAGACAGCCTTGCCCAGCTCCTCCAGTTCCTCAAACGAAGCATGATAAGAAATACATAAAGGAACGATCGAAACATCCTTCTTGAAGTACTGAATGAAAGGAAGCTGAACTTCAAGAGAATGCTCTTTTGAATGGGCTGTTTGGTCTTCAGAAATGAGCTGGGAATGATTCATGATAAGCTCTGCAAGCCGGGATTCAATCGGAGTATGACCTAAAGGAGTTTCCCAAACACCTTCTTTCATAATGGCGATGCGGGATAACATGCTTCCATGACTTGGACCAAGGATGACGAAGATATCCGGAAGCTGGACTGATGAAAAGACTGCTCCTGCTACAGGGCCGGAGTATTCAAATCCAGCATGAGGTGAGACCACACAGATGGCCTTTTCCTTTTGACTTCCAGGGTCCACCATTCTCTCGATCATTTTTCGGAGGGCTTCTTCTCTGGAAGGATAAAAATAGCCCGCTACCGCAGGTTTGCGTTTCAATTAAACCTCACAGAATAAAAAACAGGAATCTTCTTCCTTATTGTCAATTCTTAAATGTCCTCCCTCTTCTCTTTAAACATAATGCCCAGTTCTTTGAGTTCTTGAAGAATGGGTGCATAAATTTCAGGAATAACTGGGATATGAACACCTGTTATCTGTATTTTCTCTTCTAAGATAAGTCTTGTGCTTATGGCTGCAGGAAGTCCCACGGTTCTTGCCATTGAAGTATCACCATGGGGAATTCCAAAGTCGGTCAGAGTAGAAGTGATTTTTTCCTTTTTATCTCCGGGATAGGAAGCTATAAACTGATGCTGGAGTATGATCATATCCCTCTCCCCTTCCTCATACTGAAGTTTTTCCAGCATCTTAGCCCCTAAAATATCTAGAGCGGAACCCTTCGTTAATGGAAGAGGATCGTCGCTTAAAAGATCGAGCCATTCCAAGCGGCTTATAATATCTGAGCTTTCTTCAATGCCGAGATAATTGCTCAGGTTTTTTTTAATATCCTTTTCAGCTGGATCATTCATCAGTTTATTAAGAAAATCTTTGTATGTTAATCCGGACCAGTCTTTTTCTCCTTCATCCAGGAGTCCCAGGTCCACAATTTTTTTCAGCGTCGAACACCATCCTTTATTCCTCAGCGTTCCCCGAAGCATCGTTTTTGTAGAAGGAATACTGTAAAGTTGGATATAGGGGAGAGAGTTTCTGTTGGAGTAACCTTCAAATTCACCCAGCCCTTCGATGTTGATCAATGAATAATGACTGAACAGATCTTTGTCTGGAATGAATATCTGCTCTCCATCTTTCAGGTACTGGGCCGAGTTTTTGCCAGCCAGAAGGACTCCGATTGGACTCCAGGAAAATTTATAGCCAAAAGGATTAGTGTTTGCTTCAGGGGCAGGTAACCCTCCGCAGTACGAGATAAAACTCTGGATTTCTCCTTCATTTTCCTCAACTTCGTGAATGATTCTCATGGCTTCCATATGGTCAATTCCTGGATCCAGGCCGACTTCGTTAAGGATCAAAATCCCTGCTTTTTTAGCTTCATCGTCCAAGTTTTTCATAACTTCGCTTATATAGGATGTTGTAACCATATTTTTTTTATAATCGATACAGTACTTGGCAACCTTGGGATGGAAAGAATAAGGAACCATACTGATCACAACGTCCGTTTGTGCGATTTTCTCTTTTAGACCTTCTTCATCCTTGAGGTTCAGCTCACTGGCTATTCCCTGAGGATGGTTGTCAATGAGTTTCACGGCTTTACTGACTGTACGGCTGGCGACTTCAACCCCATAATCATGCTGGTCAAGAAGATACCTGACCAGGGGTCTTGCTACCAGGCCTGCACCTAGAATCAATATTTTTTTCATGATGACACTCTCCTTACATATTATCTGAATTATTTATAAAAACTGCCGATACCTTCATCTGTTTTGATGATATCAGCTTATTTGTATGATATTTAACAATGTCATGAGAATCAATTCTATTTTGTATTCTTTTTTATTTGTAATCGGCATTTTTTACCCTGCGGGCGAGCCGATCTCACCACAGCTGCTTCGTTGCGGCCCATTCGCGGTGGGCTTACCACAGCTTCATGAGCCGCCGCCTTGCATCTGCGGCAACCTCGACTCGTTAATAATCCAGGTTCACAAATTCTTTCATATATTCATAATCCGGGGTGAATTGCCCCTGGAAAAGAATCACACCTTTTTTTACAGCCTCGGGAAGAAAACAGTTTTCAAAACCTTTTAAAAAATCCGCACCGGCAATAGCAGGAACAAAACGCTTGAGAACATTGCTGAAAAATATCGAAGATTCAAGAGGTATCTCTGCCGGTAAATTATCTATGGCCATTACAACAGGTCCTCTTCCTTCAATTCCGTCTTTTGCACTGTTTTCTATTGGATCGTAGACAAAAACAGGTTTTTCCTGGGACGTTGCCTGAACTGTGCATTCAACCGATCCTTCTATGTCACAGGAGATATCCCCAATAACCCGAAGACGGGGTAGCTCCTCCGAACTGTAAAGTTTTTTCAGATATTTTTTTGTTACGAACCTTGGATACAGGGGTGACCAATAGACACAGTTGACCAGTATTGTGAGGCAAGGGATGTAAAGCTCGAAGACAGGCTCATATTTTTCAGGCGAGTCGTAATAGTCCTGAAGCTCGAATGTGTGATCAGGCTTTTTGGGCCTAACCATGTGTTCTTCTTTGAAGACAACCTTATAAAGTTTATTAGCGGAGTAATTTTTTTCCTCAAAAAAGGAGCTGATTTTATCAGGTTTAATCTCTTCATAAGGCAGGAGGTGGAATATCTCCTGTGCTCCCTGGGAGACATGGCCGTATCCTAAAAAGCCGCAAACCAGGGGAACGAGAGAGAGGTCAAGACCGTTTTTTTGTATTTGCCACCCCACCTTTTTAACTTCCTCTTTGGCTTCAACGAGGCTTCCGTAATCGTAGGCCTTTTTTATCGAAGAGAACGGATTTTGCTTTTTCTCATGATCCAACCGCTGTCCCAGAGCCCAGAGGGTGTCGATCATTCCAGCCTGGCCGGCCTGCTCTCCAAAGAATAACAGCCGCTGCCCTTTTTCATCTACTATTTTCTCATAGTCGATCAGGGTGCACCCAAGCTCAATCATTTTTTGAAGCATGGGCATATTATGAGGCTGTCCTTTTATTGTATGGGAAAAGAAGACATAGACTTTTTTCTTATTGAAAAAATGAAGGGGAATCTCCTTTAAGGCAAAAATGATTGAACAGGGAGCGAGGTTTTTTTCGACTTTTGCTCCTTCTTGAGCGTAATCCTGGTCATGGAAGATACGGATTGAAGAGGGCTGAACCCAAATATCAATCGGATGGTTCTGGATGATTTCTCGAACATGTGTCGGAATGAGAGGAGCTCTTCTTTCCCATGGATTCTTATCTTCAGACCTAATGCCGATCAGAGTTTTCATATTCTTATTTGCCTCTTTGAAAATTAAAATTATCACACAAATACCCTACACGGTCAATCTTTCTGAGAGTAAAGTGGCATCTCTATTTCAGAACTTTGAAAAGATCTTGGGAAATAGCCTTTCTCCCCTTCAGATTTTTAACGCCATTCTTCACTCGGCCTTCTCGGCGGCCTCGAAACTCCGCACCACAGATCGTGACATACGCCGTATGTTCTTTTTCATAACGTGACTCGCTTCTTTTTCCTATCTCGTGCTCAAACATCTCGTCCGGCTGACTTCGTCACCTTCCCCCGAAGGCCGAGCTCCGAAGGCTAAATCTTCAATGGTCGCTACGACTATTTCCCAAAATCTTTGCTCTTAATATTGTAATCAGTTATCACAGGAAAAGAGATGTTTCCTAAGATTAAGAAGGCAAGAAAAACGGTTGACTCTGATAATTGTTAGAATAATAATATGATCTTATGATTCAATTCTTTAACACTTTGAGCGGAAAAGTAGAGCCATTTAAGCCCCTCACGCCTGGGGAGATCAAACTCTATACCTGTGGGCCAACTGTTTATGATTATGCCCATATCGGAAATTTCAGGGCATATATCTTTGAAGATCTGCTTAAAAGATTCCTTGTTTTCATGGGTTACAAAGTCATTCATGTCATGAATATCACTGATGTGGATGACAAGACTATCAAGGGCGCCAATTCTGAGGGCGTGAAACTTCAAGAATACACAAAAAAATATACCGATGCCTTTTTTGAAGATATCAAGATATTAAACATCGCCAAAGCCGATCACTATCCACAAGCCACTGAGCATATCCCGGACATGGTTAAGATGATACAGGGACTTATCCAAAAGGGCTATGCCTACAAAAAAGATGGTTCTGTCTATTTCAGCATAGCCAAGTTTCCTGATTACGGAAAGCTCTCCAAGATGGACCTCAAGGAGCTTAGGCCGGGCCAGAGAATTGAGTCGGATGAGTACGAGAAAGAAAGTGCCCGGGACTTTGCGCTCTGGAAAAATAAAAAAGAAGGGGAACCTTTCTGGGAAACCAAAATCGGTTCGGGAAGGCCGGGATGGCATATCGAGTGTTCGGTTATGAGCTCGAAATACCTGGGAGAGACGTTTGACATCCATTGTGGCGGAGTGGATAACATTTTTCCCCATCATGAGAATGAAATTGCCCAGTCTGAAGCTTATTCAGGGAAGACATTCGTCAAGACCTGGCTCCATTGCCGGCATCTTATCGTTGATGGCGAAAAGATGTCAAAATCCAAGGGAAATTTTTACACCCTGAGGGACCTGCTTAAAAGGAATCTCGACACTTCGGCTCTTCGTTTTCTCCTTCTTTCCACCCACTATCGAAAAATGTTCAATTTCACATTCGATGCCCTCGAACAGGCCAGCGCTTCTCTACAGAGGATTAAGGACTTCCTCTATGAACTCGAGAACCGTTCCTTTGAGGAAGGAGAGAATAAAAGAATTTCTAAGCTCATAAATGATATGAATAAAAAATTTAAAAGAGGTCTCAGCGATGATTTAAATATCTCTGTGGCTCTCACTGCGATCTTTGAGATGATCAGAAAAGTTAACACCTTGATTTTCCAAGGAAAAGTTTACAGGACAGATGCAGAAAACCTGGTATCATCCATCCGCTCTCTCGATCAAGTCCTGGCTGTTCTCCCGAAAGAGAAAGAGATGGATCTACCATCTGAAATGATGAACAGGATTGAAAAAAGAGAGAAGGCTCGTCAGGAAAACAATTATAAGCTGGCCGATGAGATCCGCAAAGAACTTCTGCAGCAGGGAATAGTTTTAGAAGATACAAAAGATGGTGTGAGGTGGAAGATAAAGAAATGATTTTTTTATTCCTCGTGATGAAGGAAAGGTTTTGAATAAAGAAGAATTAACGCCATATGTACTTGGAAAAGCAGGCGAGGAAGTTGCCCTTCAATACTTAATAAATAAAAAATACAAGATAGTCACTAAAAATTTCCGCATGTACAGAGGAGAGATTGACATTATCGCCTATGACCGGAAAGCTTTGGTCTTCGTGGAAGTCAAGACGAGGAAAAGCAGAAAGTTCGGCCTCCCTGAAGAATCTGTCACCTTTTCAAAACAGAAACAAATCAAAAAAATCGCATGGGGTTTTCTGGTAAAAAATAACCTTCAAGATGTTGAATGCCGCTTTGATGTTCTATCTCTACACTTTGATGAAAATGAAGGATACACCATTCATCATATAAAGGATGCTTTTTAAGGAGAAGCTCATAGCTCATAGCTCATAGCTCATAGTAAGAAAAAAGGGATAAGGATTAAGGATTAAGGATTAGGGGAGAAGCTCATAGCTCATAGCTCATATTTATTGTTAACAAATGAACACTTCAGAAAGGCCAAAATTACGGCGGGTCATGGGTCTTCCTCAAGCAACGGCGATGGTTGCAGGCACAATAATCGGGGCATCAATTTTCGTCCAGCCCTCAGAAATAACCGGACAGGTGCCATCAATAGGCGGAGTTTTCGCGGTCTGGCTGGTTGCAGGAATATTGACCTTTTTCGGTGCTCTGGTCTGTGCGGAATTAGCTTCAATCTATACTCAATCCGGAGGGGTCTACATTTATCTGAAAGAGGCGTATTCCCCTTCGCTCGGCTTCTTGTGGGGATGGAGTATGTTTTGGATCATGCACTCGGGAATTATTGCAGCGATCGCAGTGATCTTTGCCCGTTATAGTGCTGTCCTTATTCCCATGAGTCATGCAGCAAAGAAATGTATTGCGATTGCTGTTATTGTTTTGATTTCTACTATCAATTACCTTGGCGTAAAAAAGGGAAGCACATTACAAACTCTGTTTACTCTGGGAAAGGTTATTGCCATAGTTTTTATTATTGTACTTGGCTTTGTGCTTGGCTCCAGAGTCCCCGAGCATTTTGTTACGGAAGGTATCGGGAGCAGTGAAATTTCCGTTAATAGTTTTTTCCTCGCTTTAACAGCCGGTCTTTTCGCCTTTGGAGGCTGGCACATGGTCACTTATAATTCCGAGGAAACCGTCAACCCGCGCAAGACTATACCCCTTGCATTGATGTTGGGGACGGTGGTAGTCACTGTCTGTTATATTGCGATGAATGCGGTATACATGTATGTTTTGCCTTTGGAGGTCGTTGCCTCTTCCAAGAGAATCGTCGCGGATGCAGCAGATGCTCTTGTCGGACGCGGAGGTGGTTCGTTCATGTCAGCCCTTGTAATATTTTCAACATTCGGCGCTTTAAGCGGTATTATCCTCTGCGGGCCTCGTGTATATTATTCCATGGCAAGAGATGGCCTTTTGTTTCGTTGGGTCGGTGTTATACATCCAAGATTCCGTACGCCTCATAGAGCTATCATCATCCAGGCAGTCTGGTCATCGATCCTGGTAGCAACCGGCACATATAAAAAGCTCTTCACCAGAGTCGTTTATACTGAGTGGATCTTCTTTGGCTTAATGGCCATCGGCTTGTTCTTACTCCGGCGCAGGTCCTACATTATCCGTGGTTTTTCAATCCGGAAATTTCCTGTTATTCCTGTCCTTTTTATCATTTCGTCATTTGCAATAGTAGCCAATCAAATAATATCTGACCCGTTAGAAAGTCTTTTTGGCCTGTCAATGGTTTTGATTGGCGTGCCCGTTTATTTTTTATGGCTAAGAAAGTCAAAAAAGGAGTTTGACCTATGATCATAATCGATTTTCACAACCATTTTTATCCCAAGGAATATATTGAAGCGTTACAAACCGGACCAAGCAATATCAAAGTGACTTATGATGAGAATAATAATCCGCTTCTCCATTATCCAGGAGACTATAATATCCTTGTTCCGTCACACAGGGATATCGATTTCCGTGAGCAGGCCATAAAGAAGGCCGGGATCGATAAACAGATTCTCACCTTCACTACTCCAGGAACCCAGATAGAATCTCCAGAGCGCTCCGTTGAATTAGCTCAAATTGTAAACGATGGTTTTGCCAGAATAAAGAATGAGCGCAGTGATTGGTTTACCGCACTGGCAACACTGCCCTTGAACGATCCAGAGACCTCAGTCATTGAGTTAGAACGGGCTTTTAATGACCTGGGATTTAAAGGCGTAATGGTTTTCAGCAACATCAATGGGATCGCATTGAGTGACCAGCGGTTCTGGCCGTTATATGAAAAAGCCAGCGATTTGAATGCTGTGTTTTATATACACCCGAATTTTCCTGTCGGAGTTGAGGCTATGACCGAATACTGGCTCATGCCGCTTATCGGATTCACCTTTGATACGACCTTAGCCGCGGCAAAACTGGTTTTTTCCGGAGTGGTTGAGAAATATCCCGGGATCAGATGGGTTCTTGCTCATCTGGGAGGCGCAATCCCCTATCTTGCAGAGAGGCTCGATAGAGGATATTTTGCCTTCAAGGAATGCAGAGAGCATATCAGTAAACCGCCAAGCGAATACCTGAAAGAGTTCTATTATGATACTGTTAACTTTGATCTAAAAGCATTAAAGTTAGCCATCGACTTTGCCGGTGCAGAGCATTTGGTAGCCGGAAGCGATTATCCTCATCAGATTGGAAGTCTGGAGAAAATGGTCGATAGTATCGAGAAATTGAATATTTCTTCAGGAGAGAAGGCGGGAATATTCGGTGAAAATGCCAGCCATCTACTGGGCTGAATTATTCATAAAAACTGCCGACACCTTCATTTATCTTCAATAATATTAACAGTATAGCCCGGTTTTCAGTAAAATAAAGATTATCACTTTGTTTGATGTAATATTTCTATCAAATGTCGGCATTTTTTCCCCTTCGGGCGAGCCGATCTCACCGCATCGGCTTCGTTGCAGC
>JAGLWV010000216.1 GCA_023133225.1 Candidatus Aminicenantota bacterium
GGCCCCATGTGCAGCTTCGATGTTTTGGTTATCAACAACTTCAAAATCCATTGTCTCGGGATCAACGACTAAAAAATACCGGGCTCTGCCGAATGCTGGATCTATTTCTGCCTCAAGGTCTTTTCCTTTTGATGTAATACATATTTTAGTTCCTGCTGACTGGTGGATCTCTTCTGCAGGGTTACCATAGGGAGAAGGTGCTTCTAGTTCGTGTTTGTGGCCGCATAAATCATCACCCGCTTCGAGTTCCTGCTTAACAAATTTTTCGATAATTTCATCGATTGGCCCCTGCACGCCTGTGATCGTCTCGATGCTTTTCTGAGCGAATAGGCCTTGTGCTCTGGGGCCCATTCCGCCGGCTATGATGCAGCTTACTCCCTTCTCAGATAAGTATTCGGGCAGAAAACCCGGTTGATGTCCTGGATTAGCGATCTCTTCCCTGCTTAATACCTGTCCTTCTTTTGTTTCAATAATCGTGTAAGACTGGCATCGGCCAAAATGTGCAGAAACATATCCCTGATCTGTGGAAATCGCAACTTTCATACTTGGCTCCTTTAGTTTGTTCCGACGTCATTTACTTTTTTTCTTAAGCTCTTCTATTCTTTTTGTTATATTTTCCATGTGCTGACGGAGATTCTCTGATTGTTGTATCAAGTACTTAAGTTCTTCTTCGGGAGAAACCTGAGTGTCTGGGCTTGGGGAAGGCATTCCGGGAGTTTGAGGTGGAGTACCGTATCCCATTCCCGGTCCCATTCCACCGCCCATTCCACCGCCCATGCCACCGCCCATGCCTCTACCCATTCCTCCGCCCATTCCTCTTCCCATGCCTCTACCCATTCCACCGCCCATTCCTCCGCCCATTCCTCCGCCCATTCCGCCTCCCATTCCGTAGCCGGGGCCTGTGGGTGAGCCTCCACCCATTCCCACGCCGAAATGGGATGGAGCATTAGGCTGAGCTGCAGCCTGGAACTGACCTGATTTGTATTGCTGGACGGCTTCTTGAACGGTTCCTGTAACTC
>JAGLWV010000217.1 GCA_023133225.1 Candidatus Aminicenantota bacterium
ATTATGGTGCCTGTGATACCTACATTTGTCTCGCTACCGCCCACATAGATGATCTCCTTTCTTTGTGCAAGAGGCAAGAAACAGACATTTTATAAATTTGGCTTTGTGATCTCTAGGTGAGTATGGATCCACTAACTCCGGAGGTCATTTGAGCTTCCTCTTTCACATTTTACTCCATGCTGTATAGTAAGTGTTGAAGGAGAATAGATATGATAATCAGAGAAGAAAAATAATCGGATATCAGTTCTATAACAGCTGTCCATGATCAGGCATTTGGAGGGCCGATGGGTAACTTCGTAGAAAACCTAAGAAAGAATAATAATCTTACTATCTCCTTAGTGGCCGAGACAGATGGAAAAATAATCGGTCACATTGCGTACAGTCACATGTATAATAAAAATAGAGAGATCATCGGATTAGGCATAGGCCCAGTTGCGGTGCTGCCCTCTTTTCAAAAACATGGGATTGGATCAATGCTCACCAAGAAAGGAAATGAAATAGCTTGGTCAAAAGGGATTAATAAAATATTTGTTCTTGGAGATTCTGAATATTATTTAAGTTTAGGCTTTGAAATTGCCAGAAATTATAATTATTTTTCTGTTCTTGAGCCTTCAGGAAATCATTTTATGATGATAGGTGAAGAGTTAAAAAAAGAGCCTGAGAAAACATTTGTTGATTATGGTAAAGAATTTAACGCCTAACAACGTAAATTCTCAATAATTGGTGGTAGACTATATTTGTGGCTAATAACTGGGGCACAGGTTCCGCGGGAATGACAGATGCTTACAAGCTTCCGTGGGAATGACGGTAGCTCTGGATTCCCGCTATACGCCTGCATGAAAATAAATAGAGTCCATTAAACTGCCCACTCAGTATCTCGGGACTGTTGACGTAATCCCAGTAAAAATATTAAAATTCTCCATTCCAAAACATCGCAAAACTTTATAAAACATCTACATGAACATAAGAAGGAGAAAACCATGAACCTGAATCAAAAGCGGCTTTCACTGATTTTATGTGTTTTAGTGGCGGTCTGTTCTGTCAACATGTACGCCACAGTAAATTCTGAAAAAAAGGCGTTTACTATTGATGATTATGCCCGCTGGCAGAGCATTGTATCCACAGCGATCTCTCATAATGGAAACTGGATGACCTTCGGCTACCGTAAGGTCAAAGCGGATGATACGCTCACCATCAAAAGCCTGACATCAGACAAGGAGCATGAGATTCCCCGGGGTTCGCGCCCGCAGTTTTCCGATGATTCCAAGTGGATAGCCTGTATTATCAGCGTGGAATGGAAAGAGGCTGAGAAGCTTCGCAAAGAAAAAAAACCCGTCCCGGATAAGGCGCAGTTGATGAATCTTGTAAGCGGTGAAAAAATGACCTGGGAAAATGTTGCATCTATCAGCTTTTCAAAAGGCTCTAAATTCTTCACTGTCAAGAAGACCAAGTCCGACCGTAAAGCCAAGCATAACGGCACCGACCTTATACTTCACAATTTAGACAGAGGCTCTGACCTGAATCTGGGGAGTGTCGGGAGTTTTATGTTTAATAAGCCTGGAACACTGCTTGCCTACACGGTCGATGCCGCAGAAAAAGCCGGAAACGGGCTGTATTTGATCGACCTTGGTACAGGTACCCTCAAATCAATGGATAATGGTAAGGCCGATTATGCCCATATGACCTGGAATGAAAAGGGAACAACCCTTGCTGTGTTAAAGGGAACCAAGAATAAAGAGTTTAAACAAAAAGACAATGTTCTTGTTGCTTTTGTGGGATTGACAGGAAAAAAGCCCACCAAGATCGAATATGACCCGGCTAAAGATACGAAGTTCCCTGAGAATATGGTCATATCAGAGAAAAGTGCATCGGGATCACGATTCAGACGAGGCCGCAGCACAAGGGGCGCTCTCTTCTGGAGTGAGGACAATTCACAGATTTTTTGTGGGATAAAAGAACAGGAAAAAGAACCGGAAAAGAAAAAAAAGGATGCAGATCCGGTTGCCGACGTGGATATCTGGCACTGGAAGGACGAAGTCATTCAATCTGCCCAGATGAAGCGCGCCGGAAGAGAACGCAGTTTCACATACCGGTCGGTTTATAATTGGAGGACCAAACGTTTTATCCGCCTGACCGATGAGAAGATGAGAACCATCTCTATTACACGGAGCGGGAAATGGGGAATCGGAAGGGACGATAAGGCTTATATATCCGACTGGAAAGAGACCCAGGCAGATTATTACAGGGTTAACACCACCACGGGCGAACGGACATCGATGTTCAAGGGCCAGGGACGTGTTTTGGGCCTGTCTCCGGACAGCAAGCATTTCCTGTACTGGAAAGA